>CAJQKK010000109.1 GCA_905478895.1 uncultured Flavobacteriales bacterium
GTTGGTCCACAAAATGCTCGTTACTTTCTAACGACAGTGGTTGTGGGATTGTAGATTCCGCTTGTCAATGCGCTGATCAGTCCATCGATGAATGTGTGCGAGGTGGTTACAGAGTAATTTTCGGCTCAAAAATTACACGAATGTAACAATTGACTTCACCTCAGGGTGTTGTAGTTGTTTTGTATTTTTCCACGAACAATGAAGACTGTTATGAACCTGCTTCGAATTGGCCTAGTCATGGTCTTGCTTGGGAGAGCTTTGATTGGTCATGGCCAAGACATCAATTTTCAATTCGTTCAAAGTTCTACTTCTACCTCGAAAAGTTTTGAGGCCTGCGGGCAGTGCACCGTCACGGAAACCCGGACGCTAGCCGATGCGAAGCAATGCGCCTATCGCTCAGCAGTGGAAAATGCCCTCAATGCGGCAGGCGTCGAGCGTTCTGTTGTGAGCTCAACCACCCTTCAGAGCACCCAAACTAACCAAGAGCAAGCGCTAATCACTTTCATCGAAGCCTCTAACGTTTCATGGCAGGGCGGCATCACGGGCTCGAGAAACGTTGAGGAATTCACCCGCATCGACGATCTTGGCGACGTGGTTGTGGAACATTGTGCCAACTTCCAAGTCAGGCTGTATGAAACGAGGCCTGATCCGGGATTTCAATTTTCCATTGAAGGCCTTCAAAATGTGTACCCGAGCCCCGCAGAGCTAAACTTTATAGTGCAAGGTCCGATGGGGTGCATGCAAGCTTTTCTTATCGAAGGAGACAAGGTCTACAAGTTCTTTCCCAACGACAGTGAGCCTGCCAGTTGCCGTCCCGACGGATTCACTGCCTCGCCCTTTCCCACTTTCGAGAGCCAGCGTACCTATGAGATTTTCCACGAACCAGGCGTTGACGGTCCTTGGATGCTAATGTTTATCTTTACAAAAAATGATTTTGCCTCGGCCGTTCCGGTGACGTTTACAGCCCGCGAGCTTCTGTACTGGATTGAGTCGATTGAGCCCGAGGAGCGATACGTGCGCATGCATCCGTTCGCCTTTGGACGGTAGAGTTTATCTTTGAAAAATGCGGTTAGTAATGAACAAAAATGTTGCTTTACGAAGGCTTTTGCTGTTCTTACCGGTAATTGCTTGGCTTTCTGCTTGGGGTCAAACTGAAGCGATCTCTCCCGCGTACACTATCAATATCCGGAAGAAAATTGAGCCTCCGATTTTGTCGTTGGTGCCTGGAAGCCTCCGCTTTGTCGACGAGGATGGCAACGAGGCCATTGATGCGCTTGAGTCGTGCGTCATTTCATTTTCTGTGAGTAATGATGGACTTGGGGATGGACATGGCTTGCGGGCCCGAACCACTCTCAGCGGAAGCACGGCGGGCATCGGAATTACATCGGTAGCCGACCTGCCAACGGCAAAACTTGGTCACGGCACAGCGTTTGAAGTGCCCTTGACGGCTACACGTTCTACATCAGACGGTACCTTAGAGGTGCGAATCGAAGTGGAAGAGCCCAATGGATTTGGGCTGGACCCGATTACCGTGACGTTGGAGACGCGCGCCTTTCGTGCGCCAGAAATGGAAGTTGTTGATTACAAACTTCGAGGCGTAGGCCAACTCAAGCGCAAAGCACCCTTTGCCATTGAGCTCTTGGTTCAAAACGTCGGTCAAGGTCCTGCCTCCGAGGTTACAGCACAAATCACTATTCCTCATAACGTATTCTTGCTCAGCAGCAACAAGACTTCGGATCTAGGGGCTATGCAGCCTGGTGAAACCGTATCGCTTGTCTTCGAATGCATCATCAACAACAACTTCGAAGGCGAGGAGGTGCCATTCAGCCTCCAGTTGGATGAACAGCTTGGCGAATACGGGGGGCGCTGGCATCACAGCTTTCGCTTCGATGACGCGATGTCCTCAGACCGTTTGGTGGTAACTGCTACGGAGCAGAAATCAGTCAGCGTTGAACGTGGCAGCCTCTCGAGCGATGTGGACAAAGACATCCCGGATTGGGGAGAACCGGTCAGTCACCGTTATGCCGTCGTCATCGGCAACGAAGACTATGCTTCGCGCTCAGTAAGCCTCAATCCCGAAGTAAACGTAGACTTTGCTGTCAACGATGCATTGGTTATGGCCGCCTACTTCAAGTCAGTCTTTGGAGTGCCTGAGGAAAACCTCCGGTTGATTACCAATGCCACGGCAGGAGAGATGCAGAGGGAAATCAATTGGCTAGAGAATGTCGCCCGCGCCGAGGGCGGCAGCGCCGAGATTTATTTCTACTACTCCGGTCATGGCCTGCCATACGGCTCTGACAACATCCCGTATTTGATTCCGGTTGACGTCGATGGCCAGCAGCCGCAGCTCGGCGTGAGTTTACCTGTTCTCTATACCCAACTGACCAAGCATCCCGTTGAGCGGGCGCAGGTGTTCCTCGATGCGTGTTTCAGCGGAGGAGCACGCAATGAAGAATTGGTTGCGATGAAGGGCGTTCGTGTGGTGCCAAAGAAGGATGCGATTCCGGATAACATGCTCGTGTGGGCGTCTTCTTCAGGCACTCAAGCGAGCGGGGTTTTCCGCGAGCAAATACATGGGCATTTCACTTACCAGCTGCTGAAAGCTATACAGGCTGCGAATGAGCAGGTGATATTGGGTGACCTTTTTGACCAAATCAAGCGTCAGGTTGACCTCACTACTGCCCGCGAAGGCTTCCAGCAAATTCCACAGGCGCTCGCAGCCCCCACTCAAGAGCAAACTTGGCCGTCATGGACTATTCGCTGATCATTCTCTCGAGCAGCGGCCGTGTCTTCGTAACTGCGCTCCTGTTTGGACTGTTCAGTATACCCGCTCAATCCCAAACCATCTCGGGTCTCACTGCTCGTCAGTCCGGTGAATCTATTGTCTTGGAGCTTGCCACCATTTCATCGGTAAACCTTGAGACCTTGAGCTTTTTCTATTCGAACGATGGCGGACTTCACTGGAAATCTATCGAAAAGGATTGCCTCACGCCAGTTTCAGCTCGTTCGGTGGAATGGGCGGTTCTGGAATGTTTAGGCGTTGATGCTTTTGCGGGAGCCAATATTCGCTTTAAGGCCAATGTCACTTCATGCATTGGCACAGTGCGCTTCGATGGTTACGACTACCGAGTTGTTGAGATTGGCGATCAGTGTTGGTTTGCCGAGAACCTCCGTTCCGAACATTACGCAAGCGGCACTGAGATTCTCGATGAGCTTGGTAATGAGGTGTGGGCCGATACGAAAACTGGAGCGTCGGCAGTTTACAAAGACATGTCAAGAAATCCGGGAGTTCACGGCAGGTTGTACAACTGGAACGCCGTGAACGACTTTCGCAGCTTGTGCCCTAACGGATGGCACGTGCCGACGGATGGCGAGTGGACGCAATTAACAGATTTTCTTGGGGGCGAATTAAGTGCAGGAATCCGAATGAAATCGTCACTAAAGGACTCACCTTCTTGGAACGGAACAAATTCGAGTGGTTTTTCTGCTTTGCCATCCGGTGACCGGACCTACCGCGGGAAATATATGAGCGCAGGGAGAATCGCGTATTTCTGGTCGTCCTCTCCCGATAGAAATGAAGACAGATACGCATGGGGCCGGTACCTAGATTATGACGGAGAAGTACATCGGATGAACCTCAATCGTCGAAGTGGATTTTCTGTTCGTTGCGTTCGGGATGAGCCACTGCCAAAAGGAGAGGAAGACGTGCCCTTCATGGTGGTTGAAAACATGCCGGCGATGGGTCATTGCAAGTCACTTCGCGGAGATGAGCGCCATCAGTGCACTCAGTTGGAAATTATTCGGTACGTCTCGAATAATATGAAATACCCCCCCAACGCAAGGAATGCAGGAAAGCAAGGCACCGTCTTCGTTTACTTCGTCGTCGGCAAGGATGGCAAAGTGAAGGATGTGCGTGTATTGCGCCCAGTCGATTACCGCTTGGATGCCGAAGCCATCCGAGTGGTAGAGAGCTTGCCGACCTTTGAACCGGCTGAACAGCGCGGGAAGGCAGTGAGTGTTCAGTACACCATGCCCGTGAAATTCATCATCAATTGATTCGGTTCAGTCAAGGTGTTATGATCGCTCAACGAATACGGCTGCCTTCACAACTAGTTTGCGGTGGACGATACGCGAGGACTGTGTCCAAGGGGTTGGCAAGTGCCGAGGGATGTGGAGTGGACATCTTAATTAACACTGTGGGGTCAAGTGGCCTCAATTATTTTGGTCTTACCATGTCAAAGGCTCATCCAGTGACTGCGACACCGACTGCACCTTCGGGAAAACATACGGCATCAATTTGACCAATAACTCCAATCGATCCTTGGTCTCCAACTCATCCAATCGATGAGGGATCTGTTCAATCTCATCATACAGAACGTCTTTGAGAGCCGACCGCAATTCCTTCGTCAGTTTATTGGGAGTTCCTTTCTCCCTTCCCCCGAATTTCTTCCCTGTCGTATTCGCCATTCTACTTCTAACTA
>CAJQKK010000110.1 GCA_905478895.1 uncultured Flavobacteriales bacterium
GGCTTCAGCGACCATGCAAGCGTACAACAATGTTTTGGTGCAGCTTGCTTTACGTGATGTGTTGTCGGCAGCTATGGGGGTCTCTCGGGCTCGGCTTGATTGGATGGAAGTCCGTCAAGCCACAGGTACTGCATCGACCTTTGATCGACTGCAATTCGCCAACGCACTGTTGACTGATAGTTTGGCTTGGTTGCAGCAAAATGCCAGCATCGAGCAGGCGACGACTGCATTGAATCGCCTGATGGGAGAGACGGTTGAAAGCCAATGGAAGTTTACGTCAGCGTTGAATGCACCGAATTCTCGAAACGATTTTGGAGAACTGCGTTCTCGAGTCTTGTCCAATGCGACGGTCATTCAAAATGCTTTGATCGCGCGGGAACTCGCCGGGGTTGGTGTGCAACAGGCGCGAGCGCGGTTGAGTCCAAACGTATCGCTCATGGCAAGTCAAAATGAGCAAAGCAGTCGGTTCGAGGCAGGAGATTTGTCTGGAGATGGAGTGACCAAAAACTTATCGGCTAACCTGGTGGTTAATTTTAATTTGTTCAACGGTGGTGCAACACGCAGGGCCATACAGCAGGCGAAGATGCAAGTAGCCATGGCTGAAATGCAAGCCGAAGACCAACGAAGGGAAGTGGATCGATTGCTTCAGGATGTATGGTCGCGTTGGAGCTCTGCACGTGAAGCTTATGAAATCTCAATTGAGCTTTCTTCGAACAGCGAATTGATGCTAGAAGTGGGAGAGTCTCGCTATCGCGCTGGGGCGATCAATTCGATTGATTTGCGGTCTATTGAGCAGCAATTCGTGCAATCGGCCCAGTTCGAAATGGAGACCTTACAACGATGGCTTGCTGCCGATGTTGAATTGAATCGGTTGTCTGGAATCTTGGCCATTCCGCCTGTGGATTGATACAACCCGTTGTAACTTGAAGAACAATCGATTCTTTGAATGAACCAAACCTTTAGAAATTGAAGCAATTATCTGTTATTATTTGTACATACAATCGTTCTGAATTACTCGGTTACTGTCTTGAATCGTTGGAGAAGCAGGCCGCCTCAAAGAACGATTATGAAGTTATTGTCGTCGATAATAATTCAACGGATGAGACTCAGGCTGTTTCAAAGCGATTCGAAAAGGAAGGTTTTAAAGTAGTGATTGAAGAACAACAAGGCCTTAGTTATGCACGAAACCGCGGCGCGTATGAAGCAACGACGCCTTGGCTTTTTTATCTCGATGACGATGTGCTCTTGGATGATGATGTCATTGAAAGAGCATTGGATTTGAGTAAGCGTGATGACATCGGTTCCTTCGGGGGTAGTTTCAGCCCTTGGTTTCACTACGGCCAACCTCATTGGTTTGGCAAACATTATGCGAGTATTGATCTGCAGTACAACCATGCGATGCCCCTACCGGATGGAGAGTTTTTGACTGGCTGTGTCTTTGCCATTCGAAAGACCTTACTCAAGGAGGCAGGGATGTTCAATCCGGAGCTGGGCATGAGGGGCAAATTGGTTGGATATGGTGAAGAGACTGAAGTTCAAAGAATTTTGAGAAATGCGGGACACGTCATTTGGTATGATCCAAATATTCACGTGCGCCACGTTGTGAATCCTGAGCGACTCTCTTCGCTCTGGCATATCCAGTCTGGTTGGGCCCATGGCCGCGATCGCGTTTATTCAGGGATAAGCAAAGGTGGATTCGCCTACTTGTCAGTGATATTGTTTGTGAGTTTCACAATGCTTTGCATATTTGGGACTGTGAACGGCATGAAGCTTCTCTTTCTGAAGAAGTATTATCCAGAAAACTGGTTCATCGATACCTTTAGAAAGGTTTTAAAGAGATTAGCAATCGTGTATTACAATTTGATTCCATCACAATAGATTAAATCCATCAATGCTTTGTGCTTTCCTTGTTGCTGACGATTGCATCAAGCCATCCACTGACTTGCTTTGTCAACCTTTCATTTGAGAAGTCAATTGCGAGCAATGTCGATTCCTGCATTGCACGGGGATGGTTGGAAATGAAATCTGAGATGTACTGTTGAACTTCCTTGGAATCGTCGTATTCAAAGGTCTCTCCGGCACCAGTGGCTGATAGTATTTGAGCCACATCTCCATTTCGTTGTCCAAGTGCAATGATGGGTTTTTCACTTCGCACCATTTCAAACAGCTTCCCGGGAATCCTTCCTTTCGCGTTGGGCGCATCATTAATTGGAAGCAAAAGAATCGAAGCTTTGGCCATTTCAGCCAAAACTTCTTGTCTTGGAATAAGACCGAGTATGTTCAAATGCCCTCCAAGCCCGGCATTTTCAAAGTCATCAATAACCGCTTGATCAACGCTGCCGGCTAATCGAATTTCTAAGTGTCCTCTTTGTTCTATAATGGTCTCCTTCAGATTCGAGAGCGCGTCAATTAGGGGCCTTGGCCTCCTGTCTTTGCCAAGCAATCCCCCATGAAAAATTGTCAAGCCGGTGTTATGAATGGGTTCATAGTTTTCGAAGTCTGCCTCATCGTAACCATAATAAAGTACCTCGGCGTCATTGCGACCGAGCGCTTTTAAATCATCGGCCCAAGATGGGCTTGCGATGCAAATAAAGTTCGCCTTTTCAAGGGCCCTAGATTCCCATTTGCGATGGACTTTGTGGGCCCATGGAGTGATCTTCATGTGCGCGTAATAATCCGCCTGTGTCCATGGGTCTTGAAAATCGGCGAGCCAAGGGATGTCAAAGGCATTTGCAATTTTGAGAGCAACCAGGGTGTTTGTATGCGGCGGCCCATCCGAGAATAGTGCGTCACATTGATTGGTCATTAGCCAATCTCGAATGGCTTTTTCAGCAGGTTTTGCCCAAAACATCCGGGCATCAGGGATGAAGAAGTTGCCTCTGATCCAAATGCCGATGTTGTCAATAAGGTTATTGGATCGAGAAGAGTTTGCAATGATATCTAGGAGTGGTTTTTCAGCTGCGCGTCCAGAAATTCGTTTGAATAAAGCCGTAGGATTAAACCCTTTGATTCGATGCACTTCAAGATTTTCTGGCACATCAGTATGATTCCGATCATCTAGAAATTCATATTCCGAAGCAGTGCTTGTGAAAATCACGGGCTCCCATCCGTTGTCGCGCAGATACTTTGCTATTTTGAGGCATCTTAGAACTCCTATTCCTCCCGCAGGAGGCCAGTAATAAGTGATGATTAGAACCTTCTTCACGTTACTCGTATTGATTGAACACTTCGTGCCCGCCGTCCTTGAGTAGTTTGTTTCGTTTAAACAATTCGATGTCGCTTTTGACCATTTCGCTGCAGAGTTGCTCGAGGGTTGAAGTAGGCTCCCAACCCAGGACGCGCTTCGCCTTGGAAGCATCGCCGACCAACAATTCCACCTCCGCAGGCCGGAAATAGCGGGGATCGACACTGACCAATACCTCGCCTGTTTTTTTGCAGATTCCTTTTTCATCCACACCCGAACCTTGCCAATCCAGTTCGCGTCC
>CAJQKK010000111.1 GCA_905478895.1 uncultured Flavobacteriales bacterium
CATAGCTCTTGCTGTTTTTTGGCGAGGTCAGCGATTTGGCGTGAAAGGTCGTCACTTTTCGAAATGCGCTTCTCCATGGCTTTAAGCTTCTGGTTCAACCTTTCAATTTCTTCCTGACCGCGTTTGAAATCATCGCTAATACGATCTAGCTCCTTTTGCTGTTCCATCATGCGCTCAGATAAAATGCGAAGAGAATGCGGATGCTTAACTCGTCCAAAGTTCATTCCAAATAGGGTCAACCTTTCATCATCAAGACAAATGACATCCTCCTTGCTTAACCCCGTTTCGGCAAGCCAATGAACAACATCAAATTCGCAATCCAAAATGAGCGAATAACAACACTCGGCTATAATGACATTCATCCCATCTTCGGGTGGGCTTGTCATGTATATACTTCGATCTTGCCAGCTGAAATTGGTAGTGCGAGCCCGCCCGGTTTGGTCTCGATTGTCATTCAGGTTGAGCCTCCTTGCATTGTATGTTAAAGCAATTAGTGCTTCGGAAAGTACTGGGCCGTCAAGTTGATCTCGCTCAACCCAATTTTGAATCGCCTTAAAACTAGCAGTTAACGGTTGATTTTCGCTTTTTGCCTCTCCCCACCAACAATCAGCTTCTTTAAGCAATATAGCAAGGTTCTGACTGAACTGGTCCGCTCTGTTGGCAAGTGCATGAATGTGCTCTGAAGAACTGTCGTCTCCATCTGCGTATGCTTTAATGGCTTCATGCACTTTGAACAAAGCATAGAATTGCTTCGGCTCCCATGGTATTTCGTGTGAAATGTCCTTCTTGATTGTCTGTAGTTCACTCCATGTTTCACCTAAAACACTAGTGAGCTGGCTCATGATGTTGCTTGTGATTGGAAGATCAGGCATTGCGCTGAAGAGAGATCGGAGAAAACTGAACTGGCCATAACGCGATTCCCATCGATGAAGGAGAGGAGCAATTTCCCTTTTTTCGGGTTTGCATTTAGGGGCGATTAACGTTTCAAGGGCGCTTTTTTGATCAATATTTGTGTCGCTTTTGTCAATTACAGCCCATTTCGCCATGTATTTACTAAGCACATCAGGAACGATTGCTCCATTTTTCAAATCTTTTTGACACGATTCCAGCAATGCGTGAGATTGAAACAACACCGATTGAATTCGTGTGCACGGTATAATCCCTGGGGAATACCAACCAACCATGGATTCAGTTGAACAAGAATTTGCGAGGTCCAGTTCTTGCGGAGTTAAAAGAACTTCGACCAGGATGTCGAAATCAATGATTTGAGTGGAAAAAGGGAGGGAGCCCAACTCTTCGGATAATCCCTCGAATTTTCCGTGCTCATCTGCATCATTCGGGTGCGCGGGGTAAATAAGTCCAAGCCGAAGCCAATGTTCGTATTTATCAAACTGTTCCCGCTCGAACAACAGATAAATTCTTGAGCGTTGTTCATCGCTTTTTCTATCGGCGGACGCAGGTGCGAATTCGACATTCGTCTGAGCACGATCTATCGATTCAGATTGTGATTCGATACTCAATTGGTTGGGGTTCGGATCAGACATGGTATGCTGAATTAAGAATATTTTTATCTCCTTGATTACTTGAAACCAGCCAAAGTTGATTTTTTGCGCGCGTCATGGCAACGTAGTGATCATTCAAATCAACATGGGTGTTGGATATCCACCAATCGCGGCCACCGAAATAGGGTAGAATTACGACATCCCATTCTAGACCCTTGCTTGATTTGTACGTGCTAACATGCACGCGTCCCATGTTATTCAAAGAAGAACCTGCTGTGCTTGACCGGTATTCCGTTGTATCATTTGGCAATGAGTCCTGGATTGTTTCGAAGACTTCCTGAACCTTTCTTTCAGAGGGAACAAGGACACCAATGTTACCATCAGTTTTAAGAATTATTTCTTTGAGGAGACTAAAGGTGGCTGAGGCTTCTTCACGGTGATTGCACACATACACCTGAGCGGGGGCGCCAACACTTGACCCAGCGATGACCTCAGCCGGAATACTTCTTTCCGGAAAAAATGCTCGTACAGCCTTCAAAATTTGCTGAGTGCTGCGGTAGTTTCGGTTCATTTCAAAAGTGCGCGAAACTGGTAATGTGTCAATCAAGGTTTGTTCACTTGCTGCTTTGTCCGGATACAGCTGTTGTCTGTAGTCAGCCCCGAATGATACTCGTTTGGCCGTCTGAGCGAACAAACTAATCTCTTCCGGCTTCATGTCTTGAGCTTCGTCCAGGATAATTTCATCGAAATGACTGCTAAGCATGGTACTTGCATGATAATAACTCAATTGGGACCGCTTAATTTTAATGTTCTTACTATTCCCTTTACTTCGGGCAGATTCAAGCATTTTGTTAAAGTAGAATTCGAGCGAAAGGGTATAAGTAAGAATTAATACGTTCTCTCCCGAGGCTTCGCCTAGGGCTCTCCACAATGACACTAAACTTTTTCCGGTTCCTGGCCCTCCTTTCAAACGAATACTTCCATCGTGGCGGACGGCGCGCCTCTGCTCTGATGACAACGAACCAAAATCCGGAATTTCCAAGTGATAAGGCATGGTTATTTGATTGTTCTGAATGTCAGGTTGATGCGCTCACCGCATGGCACGGTTGATTTGTTAATCGCGTGTTGCCAATGGTGCTGTAATGCCCCGGCCATGATTAGCAAAGAGCCATGACCAAGATCGAAATGCATTTTATTAGTATGGTCGTCTTTCCGTCGGAGTTGAAACCTTCTGGTTCCTCCCAATGATATGGAAGCAATGATGGGGTTTACCCCTAGTTCCTTTTCGGCATCTTGATGCCATCCTATGCTGTCTTTTTCGTTCCGATAGAAGTTTAAAAGAAGGCTATTGAAGTGGATGCTACAAAGGGAATCGAGCTGTTCTTGAAGGTTGTTGAGTTCCGGCGTCCATGGATGGGGCTGAAGGGTGATTCCAGAAAAGGAATACGGTCTGTCAGTATCTCCATACCATGCTGTCAATCGGGGAAACATGACTTGTTTCCCATACATGTTCATGCTTTCTTGCTTCCATTTGATGTTGTCCCGAAGCGTTTGAAACATATAGTCGGCCTTCTCTCGTGGTAAAAAGCCTTGTTGAAAATGGATGAGTCCATCCTGGATTTTCGTGTAAAATTCGTCACCTTCAGGTTGGGAGAATAAATCGTTCATTAATTTAAATGTTCAAAGCCAATTTACGATGTTCTACGAGAATCTGAAGTGAAGTGGTAGTTGTTTAACCTCAATTCAATGAGTGTCCAGCAATTTTGCAAAGGATGACACCCAGATAACGAGATGCTCCCCATGTCGTGCGCATCCCTCAAAGGCGAATTTCAAAAAAATGAACACTGGAATGATTCGCCGGACTACCTAACGAGCATGATTATTACTTACACCCTGACTACCGCAGTTAACGGCAACTTCAGCATCCAAAGCTGCCCCCCTCGATTGCCAATCGCCTACCCTTCCCAATCAACACAAACAACTCCTGAATAGCACCCTGCATTCTTTTGAATTCGCCACCACCTTCTAATTTCTCTTTCGTCGTTTCATTCAGGTTTATGAGCAGAC
>CAJQKK010000112.1 GCA_905478895.1 uncultured Flavobacteriales bacterium
CATGGAAGGAGGGAAATACAGGTGTGCCGCTGGTAGATGCTTGCATGCGCTGCGTTATCGCTACGGGGTACTTGAATTTTAGAATGCGAGCAATGTTGGTCAGCTTTTTGACCCACCACTTGGACCACCCATGGCAGGCGGGGGTTGAGCATTTGGCACGCTGTTTCCTCGATTTCGAGCCCGGCATTCATTACAGCCAATTTCAGATGCAAGCGGGGGTAACGGGAATCAATACCATCCGCATTTATAATCCAGTCAAACAGAGCATCGAACGCGACCCGGAGGGGGAATTCATCGCACAATGGATTCCCGAGTTAAAGGGCATTCCGGCATATTCCCGTCATGCGCCATGGACCATTCCTCCTTTGGAACGTCAATGGCAGGATTGGGACGGTACATACGTGGATCCGGTGGTTAACTTGGAAACCGCAGGCCGCGAGGCGCGCGCTCGGCTCTGGGAACTCAAAAAAACGGCAGCCGTCAAGCAAGAGGCGCATCGCATTCTAGCCAGACACGTGGCTCCAGCAGGTTTCGATGTAAACGCCGGTCAGCGTGAAAAGGATTAAGGGCGATCGATGCCGTTGACGTAGGATTCTACGATGCTGATGGAGTCCGACCACTGTGCGCCTTCGAATCCTTCAAAGGCTCCGCTGGGAGGATGCGAGAGGTAACAAGCGAGCAACGGGTCGGCCAGTGGTAAGTAAGACCAATGCCATTTTTCTTCTCGGTAGCCCCGCCTGCCATTGGAAGTATCGCCATAGACTTGGTGATAACCATATTGTGACGCATTGGCCTGCAACCAAGCGTACAGCGCCTTTCCAACAGGGTCATTTTCGAACCATTCGTTTTCGAATGCATTCAAATCAATGTCTGTGCCCCAATGGTGACGAGAAGATCCCGGCATTGCACTGTATTTTAAGATTTCGATGGCGCGCGCTTTTCCTTCAAATTCGGAGTAGCCCAGACCGTTCCATTTTCGATTCCAGATTCCGCGCTGGTATGTCCAATTGCGGGTAGCACTCAAGATGATGAGCTCAATGCCGTCGTTTCGAGCTGCATTCCACATGGCCTCAAATGCCGACAGAGCCTCTTTGCGCAGAAAGATGCGGGTCTTCGGCGTGAAACGTGCTGAAATTACTTGAAATTCCGGATCATTTGCGGGGTTAAATTGCCCAGCCAAGTGCATTGGGTTTGTCCCCGAGCATGGATTTGTTCCAGGAATCGAATCCGTTCTTTGAAGCTCTTGGGCGTCGTTTTCTTCATGCTTGGATGGCGTTTCAGAGCAACTCATCCAAATGAATGGGAGAAGTTGTAGGAAAAGAAGCCAGGGGATCTTTTTCATGGTGTAAATTTCGTGTTTATTAAGGACATTCAATGCAAAAAGCATCAACTCCAGATGAGTATCTTCAGCAGGTGGCTTCTGAACGTCGGCCAAAATTTGCTGAGTTGCGCCAAGTGATTCAGCACGCAATGCCGAATGGATTTGAGGAACGTATGTCATACGGGATGATCGGGTATGTGGTGCCACATGAATTGTACCCCCCAGGCTACCATTGCAACCCTGAGCTACCCCTGCCATTTGTGAGCATCGCCAACCAGAAAAACTTCTTTGGTTTCTACCACATGGGCCTATACGCCGATGCCCATTTGATGAAATGGTTTTTGGCGCAACATTCATCGCTTAACTTGCGTAAACTGGACATGGGCAAGAGTTGCATCAGATTCAAAAAGTGGGATGAAGTTCCCTTGGAATTATTAACGAATTTGGTCTCGAAAATGAGTGTTGAAGATTGGATTGCATGCTATGAGAAAAACTTAAAGCGTTGAACTTGAAAGATCCACAGAATAGAATGGGAAGAAGGATGGACTTCGGCGACCAGCCAAGTTTCTATAGGAGTTTTCCATTGGGCATAATGATCGCAATCGTTGCGGTTCTTTCGGGATGCCTCGATCAACGATTTGAATTGGGAGATGACATGCCCATCAGTGGAAGTGCCACTCCTGCATTTGCATTGCCTTTGGCATCCGGAATATGGACCGTGGAAGATGCACTGAATCAAATGGACAGTTTGGATTGGGAGGCGGATGCGCTCTCGGGCACGGCGATGCTGGTTCAGCCCTTTGATTTGCTCCAGTCGCCACCCATCGATTTGCCGCTGATCAATGAATTTCTATCTGAAACCTTCGCATTGGATGCTTCAACCGCCCAAGGATTGAGCAGTTTGCCAGCAGGGTCGGCGTTGACGTTGAACTATGAGACGGCTTGGGGATGGGAATTACCGTCGATGGATGCTGTTGATTCGCTGTGGGTGGAAGAAGGAATGCTCTCGGTTTCAGTCTCGTCTGACATTCCAATGAATCAAAGCTTTGAAATTGTTTGCACCAATTTGTATTCCAATGGCGAACCCATCGTCCTTGATGTCGAATTGGCCTATCAGGGTCAATTGCCCATCGATGCAACGGTCACTACCAATACCGTGGATGCACGCGGGCTATTTGGCACCACTGCAGGCATAGAGGTATTGTTTGATTGGGCCATCGTGATGACCTCTGTGGGGGAGACCGTTCCTGAGGATGCATCGATTTCCATCGAGGTTACGTGGCAAGATGTGGAAGTCTCGGGCGCTTTTGGAAAGTTTGCTTCCCAAACAACAGTGGACTTTGAGGTGGCTCAGGCGTTGCCGCTGTCAACCGAGTGGAATCCGGATCAATTGCATTTTGCCGATCCTCGAATTCGCCTACACGCTCGCAACTCCAGCGGCATTCCCATCGGAATTGAATGGGATCAGTTTGCATTTACAACCGATCAAAATACGTGGTCCGTTGGCGGTCCCGATATTGATGATTTTCCAATTTTAGCCGCGGCAACTTCACTGGGTTCATGGGGTGAGACGACCCATGTGATTGATAACTCAGGGACCGTGCCCACACTGACGGAGGCATTGGAGCTCCGTCCTGACAGTGCGAAACTTTTGGGGGGAATTTTATTGAATCCTGCCGGCCAGAATTCGAATTTTTTGACCACCGAGAGTACGTTAGAAATCGAAGGCCTTTTGGAAATCCCGCTCATGGGATGGGGCAGGGGCCTCACATGGCGTGATACCATTGAGGGTGCCATATCGCAGGAACTAAATGCAGGGATCGACCCACCGTTGGATTGGCAGGATGTTGAATCCATCACCGTGCGATTTATTGCCAGCAATGGCTGGCCTCTTGGAATGGAGATGCAGGCACGGTTTTTAGATGCTGATGCGGTCGCAATCGACAGTCTATATGCATCCGGTGATGCGGATGCATTTGGAATTCCTGCCGGAGCCGTGGATTGGTCCGTGCCCATTACAGATGCTTCGCATGGTCGTGTGAATCAGCCAACAGAAACCATCATGGATCTGGTGCTGACGCGTGAAAAAGCGCTCGCACTATTGGCCATGGATTGCCAGGGAATTGAAGTGGCACTAACATTGGGTACGCCCGAAGCGGAGTCAGATGCGTTGGTGCGATTCTTTCCACAGGATGAGTTGAGTTTAAAGATTTCGGCACGGGTGGATTGTTCCATAACGGTAGAGCCATGAGCCGACTCTACTATTTTTCAAGCAGCATCTTCGTGGTCATGCTCGCAGCATCTGCGGTGAGCCACGGCCAACAAGCCCACAGCTTGGTATTCAACGACTATGCTCCGCAGCATATTGAATTGCGAATTGCGAGCCAACCTCAGTTCGGTTATTTGTCGGTGCCAGGCATCGGAAACTCAGCTGTTGCGGTTTCAAATTCCATGCTGCATCCCGCACAATGGCTCTCCCAGTCTCCCAGTGGATCTTTGGCTACCATTGAATTGGATGAGGTTTTTGATAGTTGGGAGACCCCGAATCGGCTGGCCGTTGATGTGCAAACGGATTGGCTGCAATTTGGGAAGTTCTTTAAAGACAAGCGTTCCTTCGTCCACGGGGGAATTCGGGAAATTGCCCATTTCTCCCTGGAACTTCCATCGGACCTGCTGCGGCTTCCTTTCACGGGCAATGCCAATTTTGAGTTGCTCGGTGACGATGCCTTGGACCTGGCTAATTTTGGAATCCGTGCAGAGCATCGGCGATCCTTTTACCTCGGATGGCAGCGCAATTGGAATGAAAAGTGGTCCTCCGGAATTCGCGTCCATTACTTGCGGGGCATTCGGCATGGCGAACTCGCCATCGAGGACTTGAAGTGGAGCACGAATGAAGTGACGTGGGACTGGGCTTTTGAAGGGCAAGGTTCTATTCAATCCAGTGGCATGTGGCCCCTTGCCCAGTTGTTGGATTCGGGCAAACTGGATGATGCGGCTGTTACACAGCTTCAAGAGGAATTGATTTCGGGTGTTGGAAGTGGCATGGGTCTTGATCTGGGCGCCGAATACCGTGTGAATGAAAAATGGTTGGTCATTGCCCAAGTCAATGACCTAGGCTCCATGCGCTGGAAAGAAGATATTCGAAACGCCAGTACGCAATCCACCTCCTTTGAATTTACGGGGCTGGAATGGAACGCGACGGATGATTGGACGCTAGAAGGTGCAGAAGATTCGCTTGCGGGATATGGACAAGCCATTGCAGACGATTTGGAAGAGGATTTAGCGCTGAATGAAGATGCCGTTCCATACCGGACGTGGCTTGGTGCCAAGTGGAGCTTGGGTGCCGAATTCACACCTTGGCCATCGGTGAAATGGCAGCCCTCTTTGGGCATATTGGTACATAAAAACGGAGCGCTGCCGTTGAGTTGGCGGAC
>CAJQKK010000113.1 GCA_905478895.1 uncultured Flavobacteriales bacterium
GGCATGAATCAACCCGCATCGGTCTCCTATCCCGAGAGCCATGATGAGGAACGTTTGATGTACAAGTGCTTGGAATTTGGCAACAGCTCCGGGTCGTATCAAGTCAACAATCTGAACACGGCACTTCAACGAATGGAAGCCATTCAATGCTTTCATATTTTGCTTCCCGGTCCCAAATTAATCTGGCAATTTGAAGAGTTGGGATACGACTATTCCATTAACACCTGCAGCGATGGTGAGAGCATCAGTGAAAACTGCCGAACGGAAGCAAAACCTGTTCGATGGGATTATAGAGAAAATCCAAATCGATACCGCATCCACGAAATCATCTCAGGTTTAAACGCTTTGAAGCACGCGCATCCTGAGACATTCAATTCCACCAATTACAATTGGGATGTGAGTGGATATGGAAAACGATTGCACCTAAATGGCCCAATGAATGCCGTTGTCGTGGCCAACTTCAAAGTTGACGGAATCGAGATGATTCCCGGCTTTCAGCACACGGGACAATGGTGGGACTATTTCACAGGTGAGTCAATCGAGGTAGGGGACATCAGCGCATTTATGGCGTTCGAACCCGGGGAGTACCATGTATTCGTAGACCAGGAATTAGCCTTCCCGAACACGACAAACGCAACGGAAGCCAATGAGGCCTTTCATGAATCAATTGCGTATCCAAACCCCACTTCCAACCGAATGACCTGGAAATTTCCCGTGCCGTTGTCTGACTCTTTTGGCCTATCGATTTTCAATCACCTCGGACAGGCAATTGGCAATCGTGTCCAATGGCAATTCGCAAACGACCGCACTGCACTCGAGATTGATCTCGGTAAGGTGCCAACGGGAATCTACTACCTCCAGCTCACAGAAGCCAATCGAATTTTCAAAACCCAGCTTACGGTTGAGCGGTTTCGTTAATAATTCGAGCACACTTCGTGTTGTTTTTACACGTTTTGATGGCCTACTTTGCAAAGCATAATTTCATACCCATGTTCAGACTTCACCTTGTTGCATGCTTTAGCCTATTCCTGCTGAATAGCGTCGATGCACAAAAACTTTACGGCACCGTCAGGGACGCCAGCGGCGCGCCTCTTCCAGGAGCCTCTGTCGTTGCCGATGGGAACAACGGACAATTCACAGATGCTGAGGGCAAATACAGCTTAAATCTCACCGCAGGAAGTCATCGTGTGGTCTTCTCTTACATCGGGTATGTAGCCCGAACCCAAAGTATCACCTTGACCGTCGATGATGAAGTTTTAAACATTGCCCTCGCAGAAGATGCGGTTTTGATCGAAGATGTCGTGGTCGTGGGGTATGGTGTGCAACGCAAAAAAGAAGTCACCGGTAGCATCGCCCAAGTTGATGCTAAGCAGATTACAGGTGTCCAGACCCCTTCTTTCGAAGCCGCTTTGCAGGGACAAGCAGCCGGTGTTCAGGTCAGCCAATCGTCCGGTGTCGCTGGCGCACCCTCCCTCATTCGGGTCCGCGGTGTCGCATCTGTCTCCGCGGCAGGAGACCCGCTTTATGTGGTCGATGGAATTCCCATTACCCAGGAATACTTCCTGCGCGGAAATTCAGGAGCCTTGAACAACAATCCGCTAGCGGCAATCAACCCCAACGACATCCAATCCGTCGAAATCCTGAAGGATGCAGCTGCTACCGGCATTTACGGTTCACGTGGCGCGAATGGTGTCATTTTGATCACGACCAAACGCGGCCAAAAAGGAACATCGTTCGAATTCAGCACGCGGACAGGCATAGGCACGCCCGCCACCCGTCCGAACATGATGGATACCGAAACGTATTTGGCCTTGCGGCAGGAGGCCTGGGAAAATGACGGTGGTACGGGCTACGTATGGCTCCCCAATATGACTTCCGCATCAGACAATGCCGCCACACGCCAAGAAGCATACCAACGCGCTTTGCTGACCAACACGGATTGGGTGGATGAGACCATCGGTGTTGGCGTCAAGAATGCGGTCAATTTCGGCGTTCGGCACGGAGCCGAGCGTTATAACTTCTATGCGGGCGTCTCCAAAGACAACAACGAAAGTTACCTCCGAGGAAATTCTTACGACCGGACCAGCGCCCGGGTAAACTTTGATTGGAAACCCACGCAGAAAACGAAGCTCTTGCTCAGCACTTCCCTGAGCCGAGGGGAAAACAATCGCATCGATGCGGCCTGGTCAGGAGGTTTGGGTGATGCGATGGCCAATGCCCTTCCGTATTACCCCGTCCAATATGCAGAAGACCAAGTGGATGCAAATGGCAACGTCACCAACCAAGCGGGAGAATACTTCTTATGGTTTGATGAATGGGGCGGAACAAAGAACCCCGTGGCAGTGCGAGAGTTGAAGAAATGGAAGACGACGGAAGATCGTTCCATCAGCAATGCGCAATTGATTTACTCCCCATTGCAAAACCTCAACCTCAAGGTTAGCGGCGGATTTGATTACCTGCATTTGAAGGAAGACGTGTTCAATCCTGGAGCGCTTTCCATCAACACTGACCTCGGAAGTGCAAGCCGATATGCCAATTATGTCTTGAACTGGAATTACAGCGCAACGGCCGACTATCATCTAGATTTGGATGATAAACAGGCCGTTAATTTCTTGCTCGGCACAGAATTTCAGCGCACGGACAATTATGGATACGGTTTGTTCTATGGACAGGTTGAAGGCCCCATTTTTGAGAGTGATTCCCTATCCCAAGACGCAGACAGTGTGAATACGCGCATCAACACTCCGTCACAACACAGCTTTCTTTCGTATTTCGGCCGATTCAACTACTCCTTAAACGATCGCTACTTTTTCCAAGCAACCGCTCGGATCGACGGAAGCTCTCGATTCGGACGCGAGAGCCGATATGGTTTTTTCCCTTCCGTATCAGCCGGTTGGGTCGTTTCGGATGAAGCGTGGTTTCAAAGCGAAACCATTAGTTTTCTGAAAGTACGGTCTAGCATGGGACTCACCGGAAATGCCGCACTGCCAGATTATGCTCGTTTCGGGACGTATTCGGCGGCAGACAACGGCACTACATATGCTGGAGATTCCATTTTGTATCCATTGCAGCCTGAAAACCCAACGTTGCGATGGGAAACTTCACGCACCGTGGACGCGAGCGTTGAAGTTGGACTTTGGTCTGATCGTGTTACCATGGAATTGGCGGGGTACCACAAATATTCAACGGATGTACTCATGAATGTGAGTACACCAGCCAGCACCGGTTTCACCAATTTCTGGGACAATGTGGGCACCATCCTCAACCGCGGCGTTGAACTTTCCATCAAATCCCGGAATACCGTGGGGGAAGTAAAATGGACAACGGACTTAAACGTGGCGCGCAACTACAATGAATTGGTCAACATTGGCGATTACACGCCTGACGCGGTGAGCGGTGGAACCAATGATTCTCGGGTGATCGTCGGTCGGCCTGTAGGTTCTTTCTACCTCGTCGAACATAGCCATGTGGATCCGGAAAGCGGACTGCCTGTGTACATTGACCTTGAAGGAGAAGAAACATTTGACTACAACAACGACATCCGAAAATACGTCGGAGACGGCCTGCCTGAATTCATCGGAGGATTCAATAACACGGTCACCTACAAAAACTGGGACTTGAGTGCGCTGGCAACTTTCAGTGTAGGCGCCAAGATTTTTGATTCTTCCGCCAAAAGACAATTGGGCGTCGTCACCGGCTGGAATATGCGAACCGAAAAACTCGATCGCTGGCGACAACCGGGTGATGAAGCAACGTACCCCCGGTTAACCTTGGATGAAACCACTTACAGCCTTCCTTCGGGTTTTCCTTGGTGGAATACCAGCTTGTTCATCTACGACGCGTCTTACTTGCGTTTGCGTAACCTCACCATTGGCTACAACATTCCCCTTGACGCCGCGAGCACCCTGCAAAATTGCCGCATATCCATCAATGCCACCAACCTCTTTACCCTGACCAACTTCCCAGGGCTGGACCCCGAAGTAGTGCGGGATTTCGAGAATGCACAGGATCGCAACATGAGCCCGAATGTGACTTACCTCACACCGCCTCAGGAACGTGCTTTCACCTTGTCAGTATCCACCAATTTTTAATCGGAAATCATGAACATCAAAACTTCTTTCCTCTTGGCGACACTGGCACTGGGTATGGCCTCGTGTGATGGGCTCCTCGAATTTGAGCCCGGCGATGTCATCTTAGCAGAAGACGCCATTCAAAATGCGGATGATTTGCAACGATTACTGGTGAGCAATTATGACGTTCTGGCCAACCTTTACGGTGGACGAGTCCAAATCGTGAATGAATTACGAGGACCCAACTTTGGCGCACCGGACAATAGTTTGGATTTCACGGCAGTCTACAACCGAGAAACCACCTTCTTTACCGGCATCAACGGCGGCATATACACCGACTTTTATTACGCCATTTATCGATCCAATGTCGTCATTGATAATTTCAACATCGTCGAAAACCTCGATGAAAGCGACCGTATTCGACTTGAAGCTGAAGCTCGTTTTATTCGAGCCCTTTGCCATTGGGGTGCCGTAAAAATGTATGCAAAGCCTTTCGGCTACACGCCGAATAACGACCACGCCGGCGTGCCTCTTCGGATTGCACCCAACCAAGACCCACTCCCCCGAGCGACCGTTGGCGAGGTGTACGAGCAAGTCTTGATTGACTTGGCATATGCAGCCGACAACCTGCCAGCAGAAAATGGTCCTTATGCGACACGACTTGCTGCAGAGGCCTACCTCGCCCAAGTGCATTTCTTGATGAGCGATTTCGAAGAAGCCGCGAACTACGCAGCCAATGTCATCAACTCAGGCGTGTACACACTGGATGAAGACCTGGATCGATACGAAACGGATATCATCAACCCGGAAACGATTTTTGGCATCATCAGTCAACCCAATGATTTTCGGAGTTCATGGTACCGAGACAATTTACGTTCCGACAATACCGCCAATCCACAACTGGCATTCAGTAATGACTTTGCTTTCTTCATGAGCCTTTCTGGCGCTGCGGATGGAAGGTCTGCATGGTACACCCCCGGATCTCGGGCATTGATCAACCGATTCAATGAAAAGGAGTATTTCAACGTACCCCTTGCCCACTTGACCCTGATGCATCTCATTCGCGCAGAATGCCTAGGCGAATTGAATCAAAATTTGACCACGGCAATTGCAGACTTAAACGCCATTCGAGCAAGGGCGTATGGCATCGGGAATAACGAACTGATGGGCGATGCAACCGCTGCAGAAGTGGTTCAAGCGGCGCGCGAAGAATACAGAAAAGAAACCGCTTGTGAAGGCATGTGGGTGGAGCAATTGCTCCGACGCGGTGCCAACGGAGAAAGCATTACCATCCGAGGTGCTTCATGGGACTGCCCGGGCATGTCCCTGCAGTTTTCCAATAGCGAGACTACTGTGCAAGGTTTTGAGCTTAATGAAGAAGGCGGTTGCCTCTAACAAAAAGGACACAATTGTGATGAAACGAAAACAACACGCATTGAACTTCGCCCTGCTCCTTGTCTCGGCGTCTTTATTCTTCTCGGGATGCAAACCGACAACCGAAGGAGAGATTGGCGACCCTTTTGACAAGGTTCAAGGAATGATGGGAACGTGGGAGCTCAGCAGCTTTACACAACAGGATTTGAATAGCCCGGTGAAGGAAACCCGCGATTTAAGCGCATTCTTTATCGACGGCGTTTCCACTCCAATTCAGCTGACATTCCACGAGGACCGCACTTATGCTGTCGCGATTGAAACCGGGAAAAATTACTTCGGAGAAGGCGGAACTTGGGGCTTTGACGATGACCTCTACCCCACTTTCCTAGAACTCTATTCCCCTGCGGACACCTTGTCCTACAACCTCGGTGGAATGGTCCGTGAATTTGATCAAAGCATGCGCATTGAATACCGACGCGAATGTGGCAGCGCTGCGACCAACATTTACACATTTGAATTCAATCGAATCAACGGATGATGAAGATAAGAACAAACACATTTTGTGCATTGGTGTTAGGGCTAGTGATCGGGACCTCAACCTCGGCACAAAAAGTATATGTGCTCCCATCTCCGACGGACGCAAATTCTGAAATGACCTTGTTCATTGACATGAATCAAAGCGAAGACGGCATTCAAAACAACGGACTTTCGGGCATTCTTGATGCCTATCCGGATACCGCTGTCTATTTATGGACCTGGGACCCATCCGGTCCAGCAGCCGGCAATGGCGACTGGGACAACTCGGCAAGCCATCAGGAGCTCAACAAAGTAGGACCCAAACTGTATTCCATGACCTTTGTGCCTACAGAGTACTATGGCGTAGATGGTCCTCAACTGTTTTCCAGAGGAATCTCTTGCTTGGCCAAACTTAGAAATGGAACGGAGGCCGAAGGCTTTCCCTTCGAGGCCAAGTCGGAAGACATGCACGTAGACATCATCCCCAAACTGTGTGATGCGCGGTTATGCGTGTTCCCAGAACTTCGAGAGCCCGACGACTACATAACGATCACTTACGACAACACGAAAGAAATCCTTTACGAAGGACTTCAAGGAATGGCAGATGATGACTGCTACATCTATCTCCTGGGCAAAGTCGATGCGTTCACCAGTGTTGAGCTTTCCATCGAAAGTGAAGTCACCCAAAATCCTGACTTAAAACTTCAATCCATGGGCGACGGAAGGTTTCGGACCACAATGATTCCGGAGGATTTGTTCGCTCCGCTATTGACCGAAGATCAAGTCTTGAGTGAAATCTGGTATTACATCGTACGTGAAGGATTCAGTTACCCGCCTGGACCGCCACCTTTCGAAATTATTTCTCTGTTGGATTGCGAGTAAATACCGCCCGCCAAAAGAGCCTCTTATGAATAGCCGACGCACTCCCACAAACCCTTCGCTCGCTTGGCCATTCTATTTTGCCTTGACCGCCCTATTGGCTTCATGTGGTTCACATGAAGAGCAGGCCCATATCGCCTCTCATGAAGCGCTCATCATGCCGGTGCACCTTGAACCTGACAGCACCTGGATCCTTTTGGATGACTTTCATGCTTGGACGGGACTCGTCGATTCTGTGGTTTGGGAAAATGGAACGGCATTGACCATTCAACCGGATCCCTTGCGTTCCCTTCCAGCAGTCCTTATTACCGAACAACCCGCCCAAGCATTTGGACATCTGCAACTCTGGTCGGCCGACCCCTCCAAAACCGAACCTGTGGCCATTCCTGTTGTCCGTTCTGCCAAGCAATCCGTCCGTGTGAGTCTAGCCATCACTGAATCGATACAAGCGGCCTGCATTATAGGCGGCTTCACCGGTTGGCAGTCTCAGCCCATCCCGATGCAGCAAGAAGGAGATAGCCTATTCGTTACCTTAAAACTGGATGAAGGGAGTCATCTGTACCAATTCGTAAGCAACGGAAAAGAATTCCCTGATCCAGCCAATCCAAACAAGATGCCCAATGGATTTGGGGGGTTCAATTCCATTTTGCAGGCCGGAAGTGCATCGGAACCGTTAACCCTCTCCACCGACTACAGCAATCGATTTCTCTGCCATACGCTGCCGTTTTCCAGTTACACGGTATTTTGGAACAACACATGCATCCACACGGGCGAGTCAGGCGCCAATGGAAATTTTGAATTTAACATGCCTGTGAGCGCCAAACATGTGGAACGTTCGCATCTTCGCATCTGGGTTGCAAATCAATCTGGAATCAGTCAAAACGAGCTAATCCCGTTGCAATATGATGCGCCTGTGCGACACGGCGAAATGCTTACCCGGAGCGATCGGCAGGCCATGATCATGTATTTCTTGATGGTCGATCGGTTCCAAAACGGTGATCCTTCCAATGATTGGAAAGTGACAGATCCCGCCGTGCATCCCGACGCCAATCATAAAGGTGGCGATTTGCTTGGCATCCAAAATGCCCTCGGTTATTTGGATTCCCTTGGGATCAATACCATCTGGATTTCTCCCATTACACCCAATCCCGATGACGCGTGGGGCTTTTGGTCAGACCCGTCGACCGATGTCACGAGCAAATTCAGCGGCTACCACGGTTACTGGCCGATCGCCTCAACGGGAATCGACCGCCGATTTGGTTCCATGGGCACGTTTCATTCCTTGGCTGATTCCATCCACGCAAAAGGCATGAATATCTTGATCGATTACGTTGCAAACCACGTTCATCAGGAGCATCCGGTTTACCGAGCCCATCCCGATTGGGTCACCAACCTCTACTTGCCCGATGGCAGTCTGAATACCCAACTTTGGGATTCTCAGCGCTTGACGACTTGGTTTGACACCTTCATGCCCACCTTGGACCTGGAGCGTGAAGAGGTGTATGAAACCATGACAGACAGTGCTTTGTGGTGGATTCAAAACACAACCATTGATGGCTTTCGACATGATGCCACCAAACACATCCCAGAGGTGTTTTGGAGGAGGCTCACCACGAAGGTGAGGGCGGCTACTGCGGCGTCCCAACGAAGCGTTTTTCAGATTGGCGAAACCTATGGGACACCCTCTTTGATCAAAAAGTACCTTTCCAGCGGCATGCTCGATGCGCAGTTTGATTTCAACTTGTACGATGCATACGTCGCCGCATTCACGAGCAAAGAGCCTGATTTGGAAAACTTGATTGCCATTGCACAACAGAGCATTGACGCCTATGGATCCCATCATTTGATGGGAAACATATCCGGTAACCAAGACCGCCCAAGATTCGCGTCACTCGCAGAAGGTTCATTGACTCCTGGAGAAGACACCAAGTTGGCAGGTTGGACCCGCACGATAGAACACCAGGGACAGAAAGGTTACCTCCGAATGAGCTGGCTAATGGCAACTTTGATGGGGCAGCCCGGCATTCCTTGCGTGTATTACGGCGATGAAATTGCTGATGTCGGCGGGAATGACCCTGACAATCGGCGAATGATGCGCTTCGACAATTGGAACGCATCCGAGCAAAAGCTTTGGGAAATGACCCGTGATTGGATTGCGCTCCGCAAATCACGCATGAGCCTGATGTACGGCCAATGCCATTATCATTTGAATAACAATGCTCCGGACGTTCTCGCCATTGAAAGGACGTACTTGGATGAAAAGACATTGATTTTGATCAACACCTCGGAAGCGGTTCAATCCTATCCCATACCGAGCAATTGCAATGGTTCAATCTTGCTCGGAGATGCTGCGATGGAAGACACAGCCATTGCCATCTCTGCCGGATCCTGTGCAGCAATCCAATTGCATCCGAATCCTTGACAAAAAAAGCCGTTATTTTACGACTTCATCCAGCACATAACGCCAGCGAAACTGCCAATCACCGTCGCCAAAGTTGACATACCTGTCCCAGCGCAATTGACCCGGCAGCCTTTCAATTCTCCATCGCTCGATGACAGCTGCATTTGCTTCTGACGCCCCTCGCGTTAGTGAAGTAGATAACGTGCCAGATGAAACGAACCACTCCGAAGTGACCGCTTCGTTGTTGTTGAGCGATGCAATTTCCACGGTTTGGTTCGCGTCATTCCAATTCCACATCTGAACGGATTTGAAGATTTCCCCATTGACCTCCTTTGCCAACTGAAGGACAAAACCATTTTCCTTTCCATTTCGCAACCCATCGAAACGAGCATCGTACGTCACAAGCTCATCCTTGCCATCGATCGCTTGTTCGAACCGACCAACATACGGACCTTCCAATGCAAACATCCAGTCTGGTGTCATTTGGGCCTGAGCGGAAGAAATCAAAGAGCCAAAGGTCAAGGAGAGGAATAGGAACAAATGCAGTCCACGAAGTGTATAAACGGAATCTTTAATCTTTGTCATTGAGCAAAGAACAGGTGTAAATTAGCCACATGAAACGCACCATGTCCCTTCTTTTCGCCGCTCACGTGTTTACAATCGCAGCACTAGCCCAACCTACTTGGGAAGTTGGCAACACCACTTTAACCGAATACAACTTGGTCACAGGTGTTCAGCTTCCTTGGGAAATTCTTTGGGGACCCGATGATCACATTTGGATGACTTCGCGAACGGGTGAAGTTTTACGCATCGAGCCAGAAACGGGGAACTACAACGTTGTTTTGGAACGAAATGTCATCAGCAATGGAAGTGGCGAACCCGGAATGCTCGGGATGGCGATGCATCCCGATTGGGAAAACACTCCCCAGGTATTCGTGGTCTATTGCACAGGAAGTGCCTGGAACGGCGACGAACATCTGAGCGTGTTTGATTGGGATGGCACTGCATTGGTGAATGAACAAACATTGTTGACGATTCAAGCGGGTGGAATTCACAATGGAAGCCGATTGTTGGTGCTGCCGGACAACACCTTGTTGATGACTGCTGGAGACATTGGCTCTTCCTCATTGGCTCAGCTGGAAGGTTCATTGCAGGGCAAAACACTCCGACTCAATCTCGATGGCAGTGTTCCCGATGACAATCCCATCGCAGGGTCTTATGTCTACACCATTGGCAACCGAAACAGCCAGGGATTGGCGCTTGGCTCAAACGGAATCGTGTATAGCTCTGAGCATGGTCAAAACTCCAACGATGAGTTAAACATTGTCAGTGCAGGCGGAAATTATGGCTGGCCTCAAGTGGAAGGGTTTTGCAACACCGCGTCAGAACAAGCTTTTTGCGCTGACAATGACGTCATTGAGCCCCTGGAAGCGTGGACGCCTTGCATAGCAGTGAATGGCATCGAATACTACGACCACGAAGCCATTCCCGAGTGGCAAAACTCAATTTTAATGGCCGTTTTAGGTGGCCTTGGTGGCCAATACGAGCGCTTGAGCGTCATGCACCTTGCCGAAGATGGCATGAGTGTCACGGGTGAAGACCAATTCTTCTCGAGCTTCAATCAACGCGTCAGGGATGTAGCCGTCAATCCTTACACCGGTTCGGTATACGTTGCATTCAATGGCACCTCTTACCCGGGCAGTGGTCCCAACATTATCAAGGAATTTCGCAATGAAGCATTCGCTTCCTCTCTTGATGATGAACAGCAGCTTGGAGCAACCCTTACTGCATTTCCCAATCCAGCCAATGATGTGATTCGATTTGATTGGGGCCTTCCCCTCCTTCAGGGAACCTATGAAGTCTATGGTTACAATGGACAACTCATTCAGCAAGGCCAGCTCAACGGCAACGATGCTTCGCTGACTTTAGCCACATCCGAATGGAACGCTGGCACTTACTTCATCCGCGCTTTTCACGACCGAGGAACCGTGACATCCACGTTCCAAGTGTCGCACTAGGCTTTCCCACATCGCGCTCAACACAAGCGCGTCTTTTATCGAATTGCCACTGCAATGAAATTTTTCAATGTCGCTCAACTCGCATTGGCCGCTTTTTTGTTCTCCTCAACTGCTAGTTTCGCAGAAGAAGATCAATCCAACTCCGACACCACAGTTGTTGAAACGGCCACAATTTCAGCGCTTCGCATCCCAACGCCGGAAGACCGCGTAAGTGGCAATGTCCATCGCTTGGATACTGAGGCACTGCAAAACGGGAAATCTCCTGATCTAGAAGACGCATTGAATGCACTCCCCGGCGTGCGCATGGAAACCCGCGGTTTTGGCGGATCACGTCGACTCCAAATCAGGAGCAGCGGAATCCGGGCACCGTTCGCCGTTCGTAACGTTCACATGCTGATGGACGGATTCGTGCTTACTAATGCAAGCGGGGTTTCTCCGCTTGACACGTGGAACCCCCAGTGGATGGCCGAGCTCGAGGTGCTCAAGGGCCCCGTCGGAGCCATCTATGGCAGTGGTTATGGTGGAGTATTGTTGGGACAATCGTTGCAACGTTACAACCCTGCAAATGCATCGCAATTGAGTGGCTACTCCCGAATCGCGACCAACGGTTCAAACAACGCACTAACGCTCAGTGAAATGTCGAGCGAATCGGGCTTTCAATGGCAATCGGTAGCCGATTCGACCGAATGGACCATGCGCGGATTTTGGAGTGAAACTCCCGGTGGACGAATTCATGAATCAAATGACCGAAAACAAGTAGAGGTGCACCGCCGCAAATCCAACGACAGAGCAAGATTCACCCACTTATGGCTAGGCTGGATGGCTGCTTCTTGGGACCTTCCGGGGTCCCTCAATGCCACAGACGCTGCGAACAGTCCCGCTCAATCACCCGGTAGCACTTACGACGCTCACGTTGATCGCATGCGCACCTGGCTCGGATATAGCACTGTTCGGAATCAATCGGATAAACAAAGTGGTCTATGGGTTTACCTCCAGCATTCCGACAAAGAAAACCCGTTTGGAACCAGTGCTTTTTTCAACGGGTACAAAGACGAATCAGAACAATTTGGTTCCGTCCGGTGGTGGGGCGCTAAGTCAAAACTTGTTGGAAACGATTTCAAACTGACTTGGGATAAAACGGCGATTCTACGCGCTGAAAGGCTCTCTTTGCGGGAAACGGATTTGCCTCCGTCGGCCGAAACTTACCGGTACAACATAGAAAGCATCACTACGAATGCATGGGCCAGTACAGGGGGAAGACTCGAAAATGACAATTGGCAAATCGACGTACAGATTGCATTGGAATGGATGCAGCGCTCTACGCAAGGTGAAGGCGTCGGGGATGGCTCAGTGAACGAAAATTCATATGATCCCATCGTCGAAAATTACGCCCACTTCACTGCGCTTCCCTACGTCGGACTTTCTCGAAAGCTCCATGATTATGGACGCGTTTTTCTGCAATACGGAAAAGCGGCGAGCCACCCAACCACCTTCGAGATAGTCAACCCCGACAATTATACGGCTTTGAACTTATCTCCGGAAAGGGCGAATGCCATTGAACTGGGTTGGAAGGGAGAAATACCGGTAGCGAACAGCTTCATCCACTACAGCTTGCAAGGCTATCAGCAATTGGTGAGTGATGCCATTGCCTCTGTCCCGGGCGCAAATGATGGCGTATTCGTTGACAACATCGAGGGGCTAAAAATGACCGGAATCGAGGCTTTTTTCCAGACGAACCTCGACTTCGCCAATCAGCGCAAACTTCAGCTTCAAACGCAGGCCAGTTTGAACCGACATTCATTTGCTGAAGTGGCAGAAACATTGCCTGGAACACCGCTGCACGCTTCGAGCTTTCTCGTCGCATATACCGCCAAGAAATGGACCCTGAGCGCCATGCACTATTGGAATGATCAAATGCCCTTGCACAATAGCAAGAACGACTGGTCCAACGCACACCAGCGATTGGATGCGTGGCTGTCTTTGCAGTCGAAAGCGAATGTTTGGCAATTAGGCATACGCAATGTTCTGAACGCTCAATATTCGAGCTGGTTCCAAACCAATGCATTCGGTGGACGTTACTTCAATCCTGCGCCCGGTCGACTGATTTGGCTGTCCTGGAAGTGGCAAATCAATTGATGATCAAAATTTCTGTCCGGCGATTCTCAGCTCTGCCTTCTTCGGTCTCATTGGAGGCAATCGGCTCCGTCTCCCCCAAGCCGCGCAATTCCATTCTCCCTCTTTCCACTCCACGATCTTCGAGAAATTGAGCCACGGCCTCTGCGCGCAACTCGCTTAATGCAAGGTTCGTTTCTACGGTACCGTCGGAATCGGTATGGCCCAAAATCTCAATGCGAATCTCGGACTGCAACATGGTTTTAGCCAATTGCTCAAGTTCGGGTTGAAAGCTACCGTCCAACTCTGCCGATGACTTTTCAAAACGCACGTCACGCAACGTCATCGTAATGCCTACTTCCAATTTTTGGAGGTCAATGGATACAAAAGAATCCAGCTCGGAATCGGGTGAAAGAGTGGTGCTATAAAACGCGAAATCCGGATGCTCAATTTGAATCACCACGTCTTCAGCTGTCGTGAATGACAACGTGAATTGGCCGTCAATCGGATCTGAATTCTGCGTGCTCAACAATCTCCCTGACAAATCCAGCACTTGAACCTTAGCCTCAATGGCCTCGCCCGACTTATCCCGCACTTCGCCCGTCCACAAGGCCACCTCCGAGGCACTGACTTCCAAGGGCAATTCAAATTCCCACAGATCCAAATTTCCCGCGTCACTCCGATCGGTTGCAAAGATGGCATGGCTGCCGTCCGCGAAGACTTGCAAGCTATTCTCGTTTCCATGTGTATTGATGGGGTAACCTAAATTTTCTGGTTCGGACCACGTGCCATCATCCTGCTTTCGACTCACGAACAAATCCATGCCCCCCATTCCTGGTAATCCATCAGAAGCAAAATACAGGGAAACACCATCCGAATGAAGAAAAGGATTCTCTTCCCTTCCTTTGGAATTAATTGTACCCGGCAAAGGAGCGGCTGGTAGCCATTCGCCTTTATCGCTGCGTGCACTCACATAAATATCCTGCACCACCTCTCCTGTCTCCGTCGAACGAAAAGCACGCACAAAGAACAAAAACTGGCCATCTGCACTTAAGGCGGGTTGGCTTTCCCATTTCGATGAATTCAACTCATCCAAGTTTACCGCTACATTATAGGAGGAGGATAAAACATTGTAGTCGCTTTGAAATAAATCGCACGAACCCGCACCTGTGCGGATTCCGTATGAACCATCAATTCCAGCACAAGCCGTAAATACCAAGAGACGTCCATCCCCACGGATCGAGGGAGCTCCTTCGTTTCGCGGCGTATTGATTTCACCAATAGGACGAACGATCCACCATTCATCTCCCTCCTTTCTAGCTTCGTAGAAGTCCTCTTGACCGAAAGGTTCATTGGCGTTAACTAATTCTCGGGTAAATACCATTCGGTCACCGCTGGAATACAAGGCCGGGTAATACTCGGATAATTCCGAATTCACGTCGCCCAAAAGCGCGGTGGGATGAAATTCAGATGGCGCATCGATGGCAGCATTCGCGAATCGAACAGAGCTTTCCAAAAGATCGCTCTGCATCTGCCAACCACGGATTTCTTCGCCCACTTCGAGCGCGTGATAAGCTTCTTTGTACATCCCGCCTCGGTGGCACATTGATATCAACAGTTCTTGCCAGTGCTCTCGCTCAAAGGGTGCTATTTCAAATGCCCGATTCAACGCGTCAACTCCTTTGTTCCATTCATTCAACTCCGCAAAAATTTGACCTTTCAACATGAAGGCGTCAAAAAAATCCGCATCGATTCGAATGGCTTCATCCAGCTTCACCAAAGCCTCCACTCGCATTCCTTGGCCGTATAATTCAGTGGCTTGGCTGTATCGTTTTGTCGCCTTTTTATCATTTGATTGAGAAAAGGCTTGACTTCCATGAACACA
>CAJQKK010000114.1 GCA_905478895.1 uncultured Flavobacteriales bacterium
GCCATCAGTGGCCTGGAAGTAAGCATTGACCAAGTAGCCCAGCGATTCCATGACCCATTCCGTGCTGATGATCAGGTGTTGGGTCACGTATTCATCGAGCAGGGTAGCTGGCTTCAGGTATTCCTCATACGTCAGGTGCCAAGCGATGTATCCGCCAAAACCAAAAACCAGAAAACGGAAAACGTCCGGTTGAGACCGGACGAATTCACTGATTTTTTGGATCCAACGCATTGCGAGGATCAATATCGGTACAAATCGGATTTAAATGGCCCCTCTACAGGAACTCCGATGTAATCGGCTTGCTCGGTGGTGAGTTTCTCCAGTTGCACATTGATCTTGTCCAAGTGCAACCGCGCCACCTCCTCGTCCAAGTGCTTGGGCAGTGTGATCACCTCGTTGCTGTAAGCATCGTTGTTGTTCCACAACTCCAATTGCGCCAAAACCTGGTTGGTGAAGGAGTTGGACATGACGAAGCTTGGGTGACCCGTCGCACAACCCAAATTGACCAACCGCCCCTCAGCCAAGACAATGATGTCGTTGCCGTTCACATTGTACAAATCAACCTGAGGCTTTATGGTGTCTTTTGTATGTCCGTGGTTCTCGTTGAGCCAAGCCATATCGATTTCATTGTCAAAGTGACCAATGTTGCAAACGATGGCTTTGTCATTCATCGCTTCGAAATGCTCGCCCGCAATGATGTCCTTGTTGCCTGTTGCCGTTACGATGATGTCGCACTCTTTCACGGCATCTGTCATGCGCTTCACTTCGTATCCGTCCATTGCGGCTTGCAACGCACAAATTGGATCGATTTCGGTAACCATCACTCGGCACCCTGCATTGCGCAGTGAGTCCGCCGTACCCTTTCCCACATCCCCGTATCCTGCAACAACAGCCACTTTTCCGGCCATCATTACATCCGTCGCTCGGCGAATCGCATCGACGGCTGATTCACGGCAACCGTACTTGTTGTCGAATTTGGATTTTGTCACCGAATCATTCACGTTGATGGCAGGCATGGGCAACGTGCCATTCTTCATGCGGTCATACAACCGCAACACACCTGTCGTTGTTTCCTCCGACAAACCTCTAATGCCCTCTGCCAATTCTGGGTAACCGTCCAAGACCATATTGGTCAAATCCCCTCCATCGTCCAAAATCAAATTCAATGGCTGGCGATCCGCTCCAAAAAAGAGGGTTTGTTGAATGCACCACTCGAATTCTTCTTCTGTCATTCCCTTCCATGCGTAGACGGGAATCCCCGCAGCAGCGATGGCGGCCGCAGCATGGTCTTGCGTAGAGAAAATGTTGCATGAAGACCAGGTTACATCCGCTCCCAACTCGACCAGCGTTTCAATCAATACCGCAGTTTGGATGGTCATGTGGAGGCAACCGGCAATGCGCGAACCCGCCAACGGTTTTTCTGAGCCATATTTGTGTCGCAACGTCATCAAGCCGGGCATCTCTGCTTCGGCCAGACGAATTTCTTTCCTTCCCCATTCAGCTAAGCTGATGTCCTTTACTTTGTAAGGCAAATACTCTTTGGTCATTGTAGTGCTCATAATGCTCTGATTTCGAGTGCAAAAATACTCATTAATTCACAAATCGCGAGTGATTTAACCCTTGTTCACGTCCTTCAACGCGCTTCCAATGCCTGAAATCCAAATTTTAATCCATTCATCGGTTCCTCAAACGATTATCGCACGGGTTTCGGCCACCGATGCAGAATTGGCGAATTGGGCAATGCGCCAAACGCGTTTTCCCAAACGAGTCCTCACGGCACTCTCCAACCACCGAAAATTGGAACACTGCGCAGTCGATGGAGCGATGCAGGCATTTTCCGATAATGCATCAACTGCGTCCATCGTTCATGACGAGCACGGAAAGCCAACGCTTTTGTCAAACGAAAAATGCATCAGTATTTCACACCACACCCAAAACAACAGCTGTTGGGTAATGATCTGCTTGGGTGATCATCCCGTGGGCTGCGACATTGAGCGACCCCGGGCACAATTGTCAGCCATAGCCAGTCGATTTTTAAGCGATCAAGAACAAAATAATTTCAATACTACGCCAACTCTCTGCTGCGCATGGGGCATCAAAGAGAGCATGTTCAAGACCATCGGCCATGGCGTTGATTTCAGAAAAGATTTGAAGGTTGATGCGTTTCAATTCCCGAAAGAGGAGATTGCAGCAGCGGGCATTCCCGTCCAAATGGCAATGGAAGTCACCGGCACCGTGAAAGGAAAAAGATCGCGATGGCAAATCTGGAAAGTGAACCCCTTGGATGAAGGAAATGATGACGCTGCGTCTTTGTATGCCGTGGCGGGACCCCTGGATGAATTGGAGCCGAATGCATAGTAGATCCTCCTGATTCTCGTTCAGGCATATCCGCTCGCGGGCTGCCTCCAATTTGAAGCACAAAAAAAGGAGCAGTCATGCTCCTTTTCTCAATATCATAGTAGCCACCAGGTGGCTGAATGTACTTATCTACTTATCGTTCGATGCCTTTGTGGCGACGCTCAGAACTCACCGTCAGCTTCTTTCGTCCTTTCTGGCGACGTGAGCTCAAGACGTTACGTCCATTAGCGGAAGACATGCGCTTGCGGAAACCGTGCTTGTTGCGGCGCTTGCGTACTGAGGGTTGAAAGGTCCTTTTCATTTCTCTTCGTTATTTCAAGAATCGTTTCTGATCCATGACCCAAAATAGGGAGTGCAAAGATAGTCACAGATTTCGTGCGTCCAAACCCCTGACGTGAAAGATGCACGAATTTTTCCGTTCTATTGGCACAAAGAGGGCTTAATTTCGCACCTAGTCCGTCAGGATCTCATTACCCCAACCGTCAGCAACCAGCCAATAATGCGCAAAGAAGTCACCGAAAAGCGTTCATTCCGATGGAAAAATTGGAGGACAGTCCTGCGCATGGGCACATACTTGAAACCGCACGCTTGGGGATACGCATTGGGTGTCATCATCATCAGTATCAGTGGCTTACTCACCTTGATGGTTACACGGCTTTGGGGGCAATTGGGTGGAGTCGGCACCGCTTCAAGCATGAGCGATGGAGCCACCGATACGGCGCCCGACGCATCCTTGGCGTTCTTGCCATTTGACCTGAACGATTTGACCGAAATCGGCTGGTTGATCTTGGTGGTGCTTGGGGTGCAGGCCTTATTGAGCTTTACCCGGGTCGTACTCTTTGCCAAAATGACAGAGGATATGATGTTGGCGATGCGCAAAGATGCATTTGAAGCCATCGTCAGCATGCCGATGGGATTCTTTGACACACGACGTGTAGGGGATTTGAATAGCCGCGTATCCGCTGACATCACCTCGATACAAGACATTTTTACCACGACACTTTCCGAATTGCTCCGGCAACTCATCATCATCATTGGTGGGATTTTGGCGCTGCTCTATTTTTCGGTGACGTTGACCTTATTGATGCTGGCAACGCTGCCGGTCATGATCATCGCTGCAATCTTGTTCGGCCGGTTCATTCGGAAATTATCCAAACGCACCCAAGATCAAGTCGCTGATTCCAACACCATCGTGCAGGAAACCCTGACCGGCATCATCAGTGTAAAGAGTTTTGCAAACGAGGCTTGGGAGTTGGTCCGATACGTCCGAAGCATCGGAGACATCCGCTCATTGGCCATGAAAGGAGCGATTTGGCGGGGAGCCTTCGGTTCGTTCATCATTCTTTTCATCTTCGGCGCCATCACCCTGGTCATCTTCAAAGGCGCTGAGCTAATGACGACCGGCGGATTGGCCAGCGAACACTTCTTTACTTTTTTGTTAATGACGGGACTTGTGGCAGGCTCCATTGGCGGAATTGCGGCTCAATTCTCGGCGTTGCAACGCGGTTTGGGCGCCATCGAATCCTTGATGGAAATGATGGACGAACCGCGTGAGGTAGTGGAGACGACTGAATCAAATGCACAGCCCGATGTGACGCTCAAGGGAGATGTTGTCTTCGATAAGGTACACTTCCATTACCCCAACCGAGAAGACGTAACGGTGCTCAATGACATCAATTTGCGCATCGCTCCCGGCGAACGGGTGGCATTGGTCGGTGCGTCGGGGGCGGGAAAGTCCACCATCGCTTCTCTTTTATTGCGTTTCCATGACCCGGTAACCGGGGAAGTGAGCATTGATGGCAAAGCGCTCAAAGCATTCCCGCTTTCCAGCCTGCGCAAGCGCATGGCGTTTGTCCCCCAAGAAGTCATTTTATTCGGCGGCGATATTCGGACCAACATTGCCTACGGTCGATTTGATGCAACAGACACCGAAATCGAAGAAGCTGCCCGCAAAGCGAACGCCTACGATTTCATCCAATCCTTCCCGGAAGGATTGGACACCTTGGTGGGAGAACGAGGGGTGCAATTGTCCGGGGGCCAGCGCCAGCGGATTGCGATCGCCCGTGCCATCTTGCGCGATCCCGATTTATTGATTTTGGATGAGGCAACCAGCGCCCTGGATGCTTCGAGCGAAAAAGAAGTGCAAATGGCTTTGGACACCTTGATGAAAGGCCGAAGCAGCCTAATCATCGCTCACCGACTGAGCACCATCAAGAGTGCGGACAAAATCGCTGTTCTTTCCAACGGTTCCATCGTAGAGTTGGGGCAGCATGAGGACCTCCTCGCCCAAAAAGGACCGTACCATGCATTGGTCAAGAACCAGGAAGTGGGCTGACCTTGATGCTTTCAACGAAAGGTTGTATTTTTAGAGGTGAATATTAGAAACATGAAAAAGGCATTGGT
>CAJQKK010000115.1 GCA_905478895.1 uncultured Flavobacteriales bacterium
GCTCAAAGGAAATAATTTCCACTTCTCGATTGGGTTGTTCCAATTCGGGAACATGGCGGTGAATTTCATCGAAATCAAGCGGAACGAGTCCTCCGGAAGCATCTTGAACGCTCCCGATTGTGCCGCCGGTGTAGATCACCAAAACGCGGCTTGGAGAAGTTTCGTGGGATGTCATTTCAGTTCAAGTTATCGAGGGAAAATCATTGAGGACTCAGGTTGAACAGCGTGCGGGCGTTTTGGGTGGTGATGTCTGCAACATTCTTTAGTGGCATTTCCCACAAATCAGCTACTCTCTGGGCGACAACGCGTGTGTACGCCGACTCATTTCTTTTGCCACGGTGAGGAACAGGAGCGAGGTAAGGGCTGTCCGTTTCCAAGATAACACGGTCGTGTGGTATGTGCGGAAGCACTTTGTCAAGACCACCGTTTTTGTAGGTCGCTACTCCTCCAATTCCAAGGAAAAAGTTTCCGTAATCCAAGATGCGTTCTGCTTGGTTGAGTTTGCCGGTGAAGCAGTGAACCACGCCAGTAAGTTGGGCATCGTTCAAAGCATCCAGCGCTTCAAAAAGGGCGTCAAAGGCCTCGCGCACGTGAATGACAATTGGGAGGTTGAGTGCTTTCGCCCACTCCACTTGTTGTCGAAAAGCTTGTTGTTGAATGTCCAAGGTGGTTTTGTCCCAATGCAAGTCAAACCCAATTTCGCCAATGGCTACATACGCTCTTTTCGAATCAAATAGTGCGGCTTGAATTGCGTCCAACTCGACCTGCCATTCTTGAGGTTTGACATGGCATGGATGCAATCCCATCATGCCGAAGCAACGGTCTGGCCATTGGTCCATCATGGCATGAACGCGCTCGATGGATGCGCTGTCGATATTGGGCAAGAGCAATGTTTTGACGTCCGCCTCGAGGCAGCGTTCAATTGCTGCTTCTCGTTCCCCGTCAAATGGGGGTTGGTACAAATGGGTGTGGGTATCGATGATGTGCACTGTGCGAAGTTACTGCGGATGTAAGTTTGCTGGTTCAAATCTCTTGATTTCGAAGGATTCCATTTAATTTTGATTAGGCGACTCGATGAGTGCTCGTCGAGAGCATTAATATTTGAAACGTTAAAAAATGTCTGACTTCTCAGGTTTTGGTTTTTTCCTTCTCATCATTATCGCGATAACTGTATTTCCGTTTGTCATGGCCTCGAGGAGGCGAAAAAGAAAGTCAGGGAAGCTCTGTGTATTCGTTGCTTGCAAGGAGGAACCATTCATTGAAGAATTTTGTGATTATTACCTTTCACAAGGTGCTGACATGATATTTGTTTTTGACGATAAATCTGTAAATCAAGCTGTTTATAAAAATTTGGATCTAAATCCGTCAGTAAGAATTATTCGAGGGGGGCTGCAAATACCAGATGGAAATGGTAATCACTTGTCCGGGGTAATACAAGACTATTATAAGAATGAAATTCAGCCCCATTATGAATGGTGCATCAACGTCGACGCAGATGAATTCATAACAACAAAAAGGGACCCTTTAAAAACAATTAAAGATGAACTTAAAACAACTTTTCGGGATGTTGATTGTATCAAGGTCCCTTGGGTAATGATGGCGCACAATCAAAGAAAAAAAAAACCACAAAGTTTACTTCTGGAAAACACATGGCGCTGGTGTCATGACAAAGAACACAAGAATCAAGTCACCGAGGTAAGAAAATTTAGATGTCGTTTTGAATCTATCGAAGTCAAATCCATCTTCAAAACGGAAAAGTTTGGTAAGCTTAAACCGCATATGCCGATAGCAGAAAAGAAGCTTCGATTAAGCATTGGTCGATTAGCCATTGTAGATAGCATTAATTTTGAGAAACAAGGAGGAGGAAGTCTCTACGTGGGCTTGCGAGAAAAACATATAGCAGAAGGTTATTTAGTGTGCTATCACTATCGTATTTATTCTGAGGAACACGCTCTTCAAAAAATCAATACAAGTGTCTTTCCTCCTTATCGCAATGGATTTTTGGCGGAGCTTCTTTCTTGTGATTATGCCGAGCTTGAGGACAAAACAATGCAAGAGAAATTTAAACGTTTGCGTTAGCGCAGACAATCAAAAATGAATCCGTCCTTGGGCGTAGGTTATAGCGTTACCGAACAATAGCACTCGATCTCCCTGAACTTTGCAGTGCAATTCACCTCCTCGAGTGGAAATTTGTTTGGCGTCTAACTCGTTTTTGTCCAGTCGATTCCCCCAAAAGGGTGCGAGTGAGCAGTGGGCTGATCCAGTGACGGGATCTTCCAGAATCGTGGCTTGGGGCGTGAAAAAACGCGAAACGAAATCGCAGTCATTGCCCGGAGCTGTCGCAGCAACCCCACCTGGATCGAGGTTAATTCTGTCAAATTGTTCCCGATTGATTTGAAGATTGGCAACTTCAGATTCTTCCTGATAAATAAGAATGTAGTCACGGCCCTTCAAGACTTCCACTGGCGGCTGACTCAATGATTCGGCAATGGATGGCGGCAGTTCGGCGATTGCTGGTGGTCGACTTGGAAGGTCCATGCAGTACATGCTGTCATAGCGCGTCACCTGCAGCTTGCCACTGATTGTATCAAATGTGGCCGTTTTTGTTTCCGGTTCAAGGTGCGAGAGCACCACGTGCCCTGCGGCTAAAGTGGCGTGACCACAGAGGTCAATTTCGATGTCCGGGGTAAACCAACGCAGGCGAAAGTGGTCGTCTTGTCTAGAAATAAAGGCGGTTTCAGCGACGGCATTTTCCTGGGCAATGTGTTGGAGTGTAGCATCATCGTTCCAACGTTCGAGGACGACTACACATGCGGAATTCCCTGAAAACACTTGCTTGGTGAAGGCATCGACT
>CAJQKK010000116.1 GCA_905478895.1 uncultured Flavobacteriales bacterium
GGGATTGATTGGTTTGGATGACACCGGTTGGCTCTTGCAAATTGCGGATGCGGAAGGCCTCAACACAGACACGGTGTCTGTGCCAAAGCTCGATGGCTGCGAGTGGCACCAGGTGAGTTTACTCAATTCTTCTGCTCATCAAGTCGAACCCCCGGCATCGGCGTGGGAAGTATGCATCACGCAATACATGGAATTGTTGGACGGCGAAATCCCCTACCTCGTGGTCGGCTTGTTGACTCCCACGGACCGCGTTCAAGTTTACGAGACTCGCGAAGTAGATTGGGAAACATGGAAAACCAACAGCTGGGATGAGCTGGAATTCAGCACTGCATGGAATGCCATTGGATACGACTGGAAGATTTTTGATCTCAGCACCAGCGCGTACACGGTTGATTACGACAAATTGTATTGCGTCCGGACGGAGGAAGGGCGGGAATTCTTATTGCGCATGCTGGACTTTTACGATGCGAATGGAAACACCGGCAACGTAACGTTTGAAGTACTGGAGCGCTGAGGCTCAGGGAAGTCCCAAGTACTTATGCGTCTGGAGTGAGATGCGCCAGCGCGGCTGGACCTGGAGGTGCTTCATGATGTAGGGAAGAACCTTTTCCCGTCGGTCCCACTCGGGTTGAAAAAACAACTCCGTGCTTTCGGAAACTTTTTCAGCATGTCGCTCTCCCCATGTGATGTCATGGCGATTCACCACCACAACCTTCAACTCATCAACATGTGCATAAGCGTCCTCTCTTGCTGCTTTGAAGCGTTTTGGCGAAAGTGTTACCCAATCCCATTCCCCAGACATCTTGTGCGCACCTGATGTTTCGATGTGGGTTTTCAGACCTGCATCCCGCAGCCCCTTCGTCAAAGGACCGAGGTCATGCATCGCTGGCTCACCTCCGGTTACCACACAAATTGGCGCACCTGAATCCACGGCCTGCTTCACCAATGCACCACAGCTCACTTTGGGATGGGCCTCCACGTCCCAGCTTTCTTTCACATCGCACCAGGCGCATCCGACATCGCATCCACCCAAGCGTATGAACCAGGCACTTTTTCCCGTGTGGGCGCCTTCTCCTTGAACAGTGAGGAATTGTTCCATCACCGGGTACTTATGTTCAGACCAATTTGCCATGCAAATCAAACTCCGTTGCTGATTCAATTTCCACTTCTGCAAAATCCCCCATGCGGAGATGCACGTCACCTGGAACGGTAATGCGTACTTCATTATCCACATCCGGAGAATCCCATTCGGTTCGTCCAATCCAAATGCCGTCCTCCGTGCGATCTACCAATGCGCGCTGACGGGTGCCGACAAATTTTTGATTGAGCTCATACGAGATGCCCGCTTGCTGTTCCATGATGGCTTCCACGCGTTTGCGCTTCACCTCCTCGGGAACATCGTCGTCGAGTTTAAAGGCGTGCGTGTTTTCTTCATGCGAATACGTAAAACAACCGACGCGTTCGAAACGCATTCTCGCTGTCCATTCTAGCATATCCTGGTGGTGCGCTTCGGTCTCTCCCGGAAAACCACAAATCAAAGTGGTACGCAGCGCAATTTCAGGAACGCGATTTCGGATATCACCAATCAAGCGATCCATCTTTTCTTGGGTAATCCCTCTCCGCATGCTTTTCAAGATATCATCCGAGGCATGTTGCAAGGGCATATCGAGGTAATTGCATACATTCGAACGTTCCGCCATTGCATCCAAAACGTCCATCGGAAATCCCGTTGGAAAGGCATAATGCAAACGAATCCAATCGATGCCATCGACATCGCTGAGCCGACGAACCAATTCCGCAAGTTTTCGCTCACGATAAATGTCCAAACCGTAGTAGGTCAAATCTTGAGCGATCAGGATCAATTCCCTTACCCCATTGGCGGCGAGACTCTCCGCCTGCCTCACCAAGTCCTCCATCGGCGTTGACACGTGCTTGCCGCGCATCAAAGGGATCGCGCAAAATGCACACGGACGATCGCATCCTTCTGCGATCTTCAAGTAAGCGTAGTGCGCCGGAGTTGTGAGCAATCGCTCACCCACCAACTCGCGCTTGTAATCGGCCTTCAACGTCTTGAGCAAACGTGGCAAATCGCGGGTTCCAAACCAAGCATCCACTTCTGGAATTCCATCTTTCAATTCGTCTTTGTAACGCTCCGAGAGGCAGCCGGTTACATAGACCCGATCGACCAACCCCTCTTCTTTCGCTTCTGAAAAACGAATGATGGTATCGATGCTTTCTTGCTTGGCACTTTCAATGAATCCGCAGGTATTGATGATCACTATTCCAGCATCACCTGATTTGGACTCATGTTCAACATCGTACGAATTGGCCCGTAGTTGGCCCATCAACACTTCCGAATCGAAAACGTTTTTGGCGCAGCCCAAGGTCACTACATTGACTTTGCGCGGCTGGGTGGTTCTTGTTCTCATGGAGTTGGATCGTAGGTATAGACTCAGGCAATGGTGGATTCATCCCAATTTTCAGGGAGAAGACTATCGATGAATTCAATGACGTCAAAATCTTGTAAATCTTCCATTTTTTCTCCAATTCCGATGAACCGCACAGGGATGCTCAGTTGGTCAGAGATGGCGAGCACTGCGCCTCCTTTCGCCGTGCCGTCCAATTTGGTCAACACCAGACCCGAGACTTCAGTGGCCGCCATGAACTGCTTGGCCTGTTCGACCGCATTCTGACCGGTTGAACCATCCAAAACAAGCAATACTTCGTGGGGAGCACCTGGGACAATTTTGTCCATTACGCGCTTAATCTTAGTCAACTCCTCCATCAGCCCCTTTTTGTTGTGGAGGCGACCTGCCGTGTCCACAATCACCACTTCAGCATCGCGCGCAACAGCAGCTTCCAAGGCATCAAAGGCTACCGAAGCAGGATCAGCACCCATGTGTTGGGCAATGATTTCCACTCCTGCCCGCTCTGACCAAATTTTCAATTGATCGATGGCCGCAGCACGAAAGGTGTCCGATGCCCCGAGAAGGACTTTTTTCCCTTCATTCTTGTACCGCCAAGCCAACTTCCCAATGGATGTGGTTTTGCCCACGCCATTCACGCCAACCACCATGATCACTTTCGGTCCCTGGCTCGAATCTAGAATGTGTTTATCAAAATCATCCAGTGTGCGCGTTCCGGAATCGGAAAAAAGGCCTGCAATTTCCTCTCGCAGCATCTCGTACAATTCCTGCACTTCCATATATGCCTCGAAACGCGCCCGTTTCCTCAGGCGATCTAGGATTTTATTGGCGGTATCAACCCCAACATCTGCCGTAATCAGCGCCTCTTCCAAATCATCCATCAACTCCTCATCCACCTTTCGGCGGCCAGTAAACACCTTGGCGAGTCGTTGAAAAACATTCGTTCGGGTTTTTTCAAGGCCCGAATCGAGGCTTTCCTTCTTCTTTCCTGAAAAAATGCGTTTGAAAAAACTCATGAGGGGATTGTGAATTGGGGGCTTTTAGGACAAAAAGGGCCGGCACTTTGGCAAGTGCGGCCCTTCTTCAAAGTGGTGTTCAACTGACCTATTCGCTCAGTCGCGGCCGAGCCATTCCTTGACATCGTCATTGTGGACGATCTCTTCACGGAAAGTGTAAGCCCCTGATTTCGCGCTTTTGATCATCTTGATGACCTTCGTGTGTTGCTTTCCGCCGCCGGACTGCAAGGATGCTACTGTTTTCTTTGCCATGACTCAGTTTATTTTATCTCTTTGTGCAGGGTCATCTTCCGAAGTACAGGATTGTACTTCTTCAATTCAATGCGATCCGGAGAGTTCTTTCGGTTCTTGGTCGTAATGTATCGTGACGTTCCTGGCTTGCCAGAGTCTTTATGCTCTGTGCATTCGAGGATCACTTGTACGCGGTTGCCTTTCTTGGCCATCTGTCAAAAATTGGAGTGCAAATATAGCGAATCATTGTGACCTAACAAGGCCTTATCGCAAATCCAACATT
>CAJQKK010000117.1 GCA_905478895.1 uncultured Flavobacteriales bacterium
CGGCCAACCGACTTTGAAAAGTTTTGTCTATGACTTTCTGAAGCGTGAGTTAGACAATTTTTTGCATCGCAATCCCGAATCAGCGCAATTGCTGCAGGCTAGGATATTGCAAAGTGAGCGTGAACGAAAGGATTTGGCGGGCATCAAAAAACTAGCCCGTGAGCGCGCCAAAAAATCCAGTGTTCACAATAAAAAGCTTCGTGATTGCCGCTTGCATTTTGGAGATAAGAAGGAACGCAACGGAGAATCCACACTGTTCATCACGGAGGGCGATTCGGCGTCAGGCTCGATCACAAAAGCGCGTGATGTTCAAACCCAAGCCGTTTTCAGTTTGAAAGGCAAGCCTCTTAATTGTTACGGTTTGACGAAAAAAGTGGTGTATGAAAATGAAGAGTTCAACTTGCTTCAAGCAGCCTTAAACATTGAGGACGGCTTGGATAATCTTCGCTACAACAATGTAGTGATTGCGACCGATGCAGATGTGGACGGCATGCATATTCGATTGCTTCTGATTACATTTTTTCTTCAGTTTTTCCCTGATTTGGTGAAGCGGGGTCACTTGTACGTGCTTCAAACTCCGCTCTTCCGGGTTCGGAACAAAAAGGAGACCAAGTATTGCTACAGCGAGACAGAAAAACAAGAGGCGTTAGGAAAACTCGGCGCGAAATCAGAAATCACTCGGTTTAAGGGATTGGGCGAGATTAGCCCCGATGAATTTCGATTTTTCATAGGGGATGATATCCGTCTGGATCCAGTAGTGATTGGAAAAGAGAGCAGAATCAAAGAAATGATGACGTTTTTCATGGGAAAAAACACACCGGATCGGCAGAATTTCATCATCGAAAACCTCAGGGTTGAAAAAGACTTGGTGGACCAATGAGCGAGGAAAATAAAGATCCAAACGAAGATTTGAATCCAGATGCAGCAAGCAATGCTTCATCAGATGAAGCTGTTGAGCATGATTCTGGAAATGATACGGGTGATGGCATGGAACGTGTTATCCAGGTCTCAGGGATGTACAATAATTATTTCTTGGACTACGCGTCTTACGTTATTTTGGAACGTGCTGTGCCTCACCAGAATGACGGGTTAAAGCCGGTTCAGCGCCGAATATTGCACAGCCTCGATGAATTGGATGACGGCCGGTTTCACAAAGTAGCCAACGTCATCGGCAACACCATGAAGTACCATCCGCATGGCGATGCCTCGATTGGGGATGCAATGGTGCAATTGGGTCAAAAGGATTTGTTGCTCGATTGCCAGGGAAACTGGGGGAATATATTAACAGGAGACCGAGCCGCTGCGCCGAGGTACATCGAGGTGCGTCTGAGCAAACTGGGAAAGGAGATTTCCTTCAACGCGAAGACCACGACTTGGCTGCAGAGCTACGATGGAAGAAACAAAGAGCCCGACGTTTTACCGGTGAAATTCCCTTTGTTGCTGGCGTCTGGTGTAGAAGGTATTGCGGTGGGATTGGCGTGTAAGACGTTGCCTCACAACTTTCTCGAGCTGATCGATGCAAGCATCTCTGCGCTTCAAGGAAAAGGATTCAAACTATACCCAGACTTTCCAACGGGCGGCACAGCGGATGTTGAAGCTTATAATAATGGATTGAGGGGGGGTAAGGTGCGGGTTCGCGGAAGGATTGAGAAGGCGGATAATAAGACATTGGTGATTCGTGAACTTCCGTTTGGAGTTACCACCACATCGCTAATAGACAGCGTATTAAAGGCGAACGATAAAGGGAAAATAAAGATTAAAAAGGTCGAGGATAATACGGCCAATGAGGTGGAAATTGTCGTACATCTCGCCAACAATGTGAGTCCTGACAAAATGATTGGTGCACTGTTTGCCTTCACCGACTGTGAAGTGACGATTTCACCCAATTCAACGGTGATTCTCAATGACAAACCTCAATTTTTGGGCGTCACAGATTTGCTCAAATTGTCAGCCGAACGCACGAAGGCCTTGTTGAAGCTCGAATTGGAAATTGAGCTTGGAGAACTGCAGGAGAAGTGGCATTTTTCTTCCTTGGAGAAGATTTTCATCGAGAACCGAATCTACCGCGACATCGAAGAGTGTGAAACGTGGGAAGAAATTATTGGGGCCATTCACAAAGGCCTCAAACCACACACCCAACATTTGTTGCGCACGGTAACCAATGATGATGTGACACGACTCACAGAAATTCGCATCAAACGCATATCCAAATTTGATGGCTTCAAGGCGGATCAACTGATCGAAGGATTGGAGGCGGACATCGAGCAAGTCAAGTATCACCTGGCAAATTTGACCGAATACGCGGTGGACTGGTTCAAAATGCTCAAAAAGAAATACGGCAAGGGCCGCGAGCGGAAGACAGAATTGCGTTCATTCGAATCCATTACGCGGGCAGATGTAGCAGTGGCGAATGTGAAGCTTTATGTTCAGATGCAGGAGGGCTTCGTAGGCACTGGAATGAAGCGAGGAGAAGGAGAATTCTTATGTGATTGCAGTGACATTGACGACATCATAGTCATCCGGAAGGATGGCGTGATGCAGATCAGCAAAGTCTCTCAGAAAGCATTCTTCGGTAAAGATTTGTTGCATGTTGGCATCTGGAAGCGTGGGGACGATCGCACCGTCTACAATTGTATATACTTTGATGGTGCCTCGGGAAGAAGTCTGATCAAACGATTCAGTGTTCCCGCGATTACGCGCGATCGCGAGTACAATATCACGAAAGGAACGGCCAATTCACGCATTCTATATTTGACGGCCAACCCCAATGGCGAAGCGGAGTCCGTAAACGTCACTCTTCGCGCGTCCGCGCGGTTGAAAAAGCTTAAGTTAACGGCGGCATTCTCCGAAATAGCGATTCGGGGACGCGGAGCTGGGGGCAATTTGCTGACAAAACATGCCATTCGGAAAATCGAATTGGGCGAGGAAGGGGTTTCAACTCTAGGGGCAATGCGGGTATGGTACGATGAAACCGTTCGGACGCTGAATGCGGATGGTCGGGGTCGCTTGCTTGGAGAATTCATGGCAAACGATCGAATCATTGTATTCACCTCCTCTGGCGATTATTCGCTCACCGGATTTGACCTGAGTACCCGTTTCGATGATAAAATGATCCACTTGGAGAAATGGCACCCCAAGCGTCCGGTCACGGCTGTTTACTATGAAGGTGAAAAGGAGGATTGGTATGTGAAGCGATTCTTGCCTGATTTGACGCAAAAGCCTTTTGTGTTCATTGGCGAACACGAACAATCCCGTTTGGGAGTGGTCTCGACGGATCACCTTCCAATGGTACGAATCCGATTCAATCGCAGGTTCAAAGAGACGCGGGACCGAGAAGACGAAATCATCAATGCGTGTGACTTCATTGCGATAAAAGGGGGACGAGCGCTGGGCAATAAATTGAGTTCATTGCCGGTTACCGAGGTGATCCTTGAACCAAAGGACTCAGAACGAGAGGCCTTGGCTGAAACAAAGTGGTTGGAAGCCATTGGCGAGGCGCCTTCGCCTCAAGTCCCAGAAGAAACGTCTCAAACCAATCCCAAAGAAACCATTCCCGCTTCAAAAGCGAAGAACGAAGACAATCCAACCGGCGCTGAAGCTGACAATGATGCTGCTCAGCCCACATTATTCTAATGTTGAATGCGATTTTTTATATCAATCATCCTTCTGGCGCTAATTGCCGGATGCGGAGTGCCAGCGGCGAATCAGCCAACGGCAGTCGCAGAACAAGTGGGCGGAGGAAACGCTTTGGACAAACTGGTTCACCCAACTTGGTCGAAAAATGCCACCATTTATGAGCTCAATGTTCGCCAACATACGGCAGAGGGAACCTTCAGTGCGGCCACCAGAGACTTGCCGCGAATCAAAGAGCTGGGAGCGGATATCGTTTGGCTAATGCCCATTCATCCGATTGGTTTGGTCAATCGGAAAGGAGGAGAGAATAAGAATAATTACTTAGCAGAACCCGGATCGGGCAGCCTCGGTAGCCCATACAGCGCTCGAGATTACTATGGCATCAATCCCGAATTTGGAGCGGCGTCTGATATGCAACGATTTGTGCAAACAGCGCACGATTTGGGTATGAAGGTTGTTTTGGATTGGGTGGCCAATCACACCTCTTTTGACAGCGACTGGACGGAAAAACACATCGGCTATTTTTTATTGGATGATGCGGGTAATCTCCAGCCACCCACTGGCACAGACTGGTGGGATGTGACTCAGTTGGACTGGGAGAACGGTGTCGAGTCAGGTTTGTATGACGCCATGGCCGACGCTTTGGAGTATTGGGTACGTGAGTTTGGTATTGATGGGTTTCGCTGCGACGTTGCGGGCAAAGTGCCAACAGATTTTTGGAACAAGGCACGTCGTCAATTGGAAGCCATCAATCCGGAGGTGTTCATGCTTGCAGAAGCTGAGGTGCCCGAGCATCATACCCGCGCATTCGATATGTCTTATGCTTGGGAGATGCACCACATCATGAATGAAGTAGCCAAAGGGAATTGGTCTGTTGATTCGATTCGCACGGCTGTGCCCGAGCAACTTGAACGATTTGGTGAAGATGCGTTTCGCATGATGTTCGTGACGAACCACGACGAAAATTCATGGAATGGCACCATCGATGAGCGAATGGGGATGAACGGCGACGCCATGGCTATTTTGGCCGGAACCTTGACGGGCATGCCCTTGGTATACTCGGGCCAGGAATCTGGATCAACAAAACGACTGCGGTTTTTTGAAAAGGACACCGTGGAATGGGGCGGCTACACGAAAAAGGAGTTGTATCAGACAATTTATCGACTTCACCATGAGGAAGAGGCCCTATGGAACGGAACGTATGGAGCGCAACCGGTGTTCGTCGATCTTGATTCTGATGATGCATTGGCTTGGACGCGAAGCAAACACGAAAGTCAAGTAGCCGTAGCTGTCAATTTTGGCGACGAATCCGTGACCATCCCAATGGAATTGGCGAGCGATTGGCTCACGGTGTGGGGGAAAGTAGCCGCCTCAGATCGCGTTATTATCCCTCCTCATTCTGCATCGGTTTGGGTGAAAGGCAATTAAGAAATCATGAAAAATGGCACCATTGCGTTGATTGCGCATGACGGGAAGAAGGACGAGCTCGTCGAATTTGTCCTCCAGCACCAGGAGTGGTTCAGTGGATTTAACTTAGTGGGCACCGGTACAACAGGGGGGCGGATTGCGAATAAGGGCATGGCCATCGAATGCCTTGCTAGTGGTCCGCTTGGCGGTGATGCTCAGATTGCAGCGCGCATCACAGAAGGTGGGGTTCATGCAGTGATTTTTTTCCGTGATCCCATGGGCAAACACCCACACGAGCCTGATATCAATATGTTGCTTCGTCAATGCGATGTGCATAATATCCCCCTTGCGACCAACCTGGCCACAGCTCAGCTTTTGGTGGGCAATAAGGCATTTGAGCGTGGCTGATTCCAACCAGGGCGCTGAGGACGTTCCGCGAGGACGGGGCCCTTGGCCTCAAATAAATTCCGTTCAAGCGGTATCCAAATGGTTGATGGAACGACTCAAAAGGAACGATGGAGATGAGCGTGAGCCATTAGCAGTGAGCCGGTTGCTTTTGGATCACGTTTCGGAAATGGACCGTTCCGAGCGCATGAGTCAGCAGTGGCGTGCATCCGAATCGCAGCTGGAAAAATTGAGTTTACTGGCCGATCGTTGGAGTTCGGACGAACCCCTTCAATACATCTTAAACGAAGCGCATTTTATGGGGCTGAAGCTGCAAGCGGACCCAAGAGCCTTAATTCCAAGACCTGAAACAGAAGAGTTGGTGCACGCGTTATTGGACAAGATTCCTCTCGACGTTTCCGAAGGGTTGCGATTTTTAGATATTGGGACCGGTTCAGGATGCATTGCGCTTGCTTGGAAGTCTCGACGCCCAATGGACCATGTGGTTGGGCTGGACATTTCCGAGGAGTCCCTTGATCAAGCGAGAATGAATGCCCAGAACCTGCGATTCAATGATGTCGACTGGACGTGCCGTGACATCTTAATGGAGAATCCGGATTGGCCATTATCACCATTCGATACGGTAGTCTCCAACCCGCCGTACATTCCAAATAATGAGCGGGAAACATTGGCTGATGACGTGGTCAATCAAGAGCCTGAAATGGCATTGTTTGTGCCGGATGCAGATCCATTGCTTTTTTACCGACGCATTGTTGAGGGCTGCTTTAAAGAGGGGTGGTTACGGAGCGGAGGGTGGCTCGGTTTTGAATGCCACCGCGATTTCACCGAAGAAGTATGCGGCTTATTCAACGATGCTTATTGGAGGGATGTTGATCGTCGAAAAGATCTCAACGGAAACTGGCGAATGGTCTTTGCCCGATTGCGCTAATGCCTTAGCGCTCAAACTGGAGGTACAGTGCCTCTTCAATGACGTGGGTTGGAATTGCAAATCCAATTCCTTCAACACCCAATCCAAGTACTTTTTCATTCACAACTCCGATCAAGGTGCCTTCGGCATTGATCAAAGCTCCTCCACTGTTTCCGGGGCTTATACTCACATCCGTTTGAATCAATGTTCGCTCGCCGTCCTTTCGTTTCCCGGAAATGATTCCCTTGGTCACGGATGCTCCCAAATCAATGTCGTAAGGCGTGCCCATGGCATAGGCTTCTTCTCCAACATGGATGGATTCAGATAGGTCGAGGGCAAAAGGACGCAAACCAACCGTGTCGACCTTCAGCAAGGCCAGGTCATAGACTGGATGATAGCGCAAGATTTGTGCATTCGCTGTCTCACCGGAATTGAAATAGACGGTATAGGCCAAAGTAGTATCGCTCACCACGTGCTGATTGGTCACAATGTAGCCGTCGCTGCTGATGATACAGCCGCTTCCGTGGCCATCTGAAGCAGCAATGGTGACCACAGACTCAAGTGCATCTGCAACTTTTCCACTAGGTTCTGCTCGATCGGAAATGGAAATGGTCTTCCAATCCTTTTTCCATTCTTTTTCCAGGTTTTCGATGCGTCCCAGTCGCTTTTCAAGAGAAGGCACCTCCAATGCCTGAAACATGGATTCAACCATCGCTTCTGCGATTAAATCACGGTCGAATCCCGGGTCTGAAAAATTATACAACGACCAATTGGACTGGTTCTCAATCGTTACGGTATCCGTTTCCAATCCAAAAGCGTTGTAGAGCCACCAAGCGGTTTTCAGATTGTACCGAACGATTCCTTGTACCCGGTGTTCATTGACTTCGAACAATTGCCCATTCAAAAGGATGGCATCTCCTTTGTGGAACATCCCGTCCATCATCTCTGGAAAATACCCTTGTTTTTGGAGCACTTCATTCAAGTCCTCATCCAGGTTGGAGTATTGGATTTGAACGGGCTCATCGGAGGAACTGATGAATTCTACGCGATTATCCTCGTAGCGCTCAATGTTCTGGAAATACATCCAGGAGTGGCCGCCTTCCGGAATTTCCATATGGAACCCCTCTACGCGCAATGGCGGTCGATTTGGCTTGGCTACCGGATAGGGCGCAAGTGGCGGAAATGAATAGCTCCTCGCGTATACCCGGCGAGGTTTCATGAAAATTCCGCCGGCGTTCAGTGCTGCAGTTCCCAAAGCTGCGATGGCTAACTTCGGTTGTTCAAAATTGCCAAGAGCAAGTCCACCCAATCCAAGGCCAGCAACAACCGCCGCACCATCCGCAAACTTCATTGGATTCATTTGATTTGGGAAGAGAGGCTGAACAGCAGGATAATGCCCGGTACGTTCCATGCGAATCAAGTGCACGGGTTCTTTGTTGCTCAGCATTACGGTGCCAGCCCCCTCGGCAATGGGCCGAAAGTGATAGCCCGAGCTCCAATCCCATGCATCCTTCGAAAGTGTTGTTTGGTCCGCACTTGCATGGTCGATGCGCACCGTGGATCGGGTGTGCTGATTGAGGGCTGAGCAACTTGTCGCCATCGTGGCTAAGCCGACGACGCCCCACGTTGCCCAACGAAACAGACGCGGCTGGGAGATGGGAGTGAAGGCAATTGACAACATGTTCCAAATATGGCGAGGGTGGGCAGGTAAATGACCTCATGGGGTCTCATGTTTTCCGATTGAATTGTGGATTTCTTGTGCTTGAAATTGATCAAAACCCTTCGCTTTGGGTCCGCATCATGCTAAATTTCAACCATGGCAGACGGGCTTCAACATGAGAACGAAGGAAAGCGAGAAATCGAACAGCTTCGGTCTGAATTGCACGCGCACAATCGGAAGTATTACATCGAAGCGAAACCCGAAATAAGCGACCGTGAATTCGATCACTTGTTGGAAAGGTTGATCGAGTTGGAGTTGAAGCATCCTGAATGGGCCGACCCGAATTCACCCTCGCAGCGCGTAGGCGGAGACCTGACTGATAAGTTTGAGAAGGTGGCTCATTCGCAACCGATGCTCTCTTTGTCCAATTCTTACAATGCTGAGGAAATTTTAGAATGGGCTCAACGACTGGATAAGCTGTTGGAAGGAGAGTCCGTGGAATTTGTGATGGAATTGAAATACGATGGGGTGGCGATAAGCCTGCATTATGAAAACCGGAGCCTCGTTCGCGCCTTGACGCGTGGGGATGGCGCAGTAGGCGAGGACATCACGTCCAACGTTCGAACCATTCAACGGATTCCGCTTGTTCTTTCTCCTGAAGCCCCTGAAAATGTCGAAATAAGAGGCGAAATTTTCTTTCCATGGGCAGGATTTCATGCATTGAACGCGGCGCAAGCCGCAGCGGGCAAAGAACCCTTCGCCAATCCGCGAAACACGGCTGCTGGCACGCTGAAAAGTCAAGACAGTAAGGTGGTCGCATCCCGGGCGTTGGATTGCATGCTGTATGGCTTGGTGTCTCCACCGGAAAATCTCCAAGGCCATCATCAGGCGATGCTCGCAGCCAAAGATTGGGGTTTCCCAATTCCGGATGCCTCCAATCGAATGATTGAAGTGACGCGTGACGTGGAGGGAATCATGGAGTTTATTGCGCATTGGAATGAAGCTCGGCATGATTTGCCTTTTGCCATTGACGGGTTGGTCATCAAAGCCAATCGGTTCAATCAGCAGCGCGAATTGGGCATGACAGCCAAGTCGCCGCGCTGGGCCATTGCATACAAGTTTGAATCGGAACAACAGAGTACCATCCTCCAACGTGTGACCTACCAAGTGGGGCGAACCGGGGCCATTACCCCTGTGGCTGAATTGGAGTCTGTGCTTGTCGCGGGTACGACAGTGCGCCGAGCTTCGCTGCACAATGCGGATCAGATTGAAGCCATGGACATTCGAGAAGGTGATACTGTGCAGGTTGAAAAAGGGGGGGAAATCATACCCAAAGTGGTGGGCATAGATTTGGAATCCCGTCCGAGCACGAGCGTTCCGCTGGTATATGCCACCCATTGCCCAGAATGCCAATCGCCCTTGGTTCGAAAAGAAGGCGAAGCCAAGCATTACTGCCCAAATGCGCTCCACTGTGCTCCGCAGATCAGGGGACGAATTGAGCATTTTGTGAGCCGCAAAGCCATGAACATCGATGGCATGGGGCCCGAAATCATTGACTTGTTGGTGCGGAAAGGAGGAGTAAAAACCTTTGCTGACCTCTATGATCTTCGCTCCAAGGCCGATAACAATTGGCGGGAAAGGACGGTTCAATATAAATTGTCCGATTCGCCTGTTTCTTCTGATGAACTCTACGTTCAACGGTTGCAAGCCCTTGCAAATTTGAGGTATCGAAATGCTTCTGGTAAGCGGCCTTCCCAACCCGAATCGACGCCTGTAAATCGGAAAGCCGTTGCAGAGGCATTCTCAGAAATCCAAAATGGGAATGGCAGGAGTGTCATGGAATCTTTGGGATTGCTCAATGCGCCCGATGCGCATGCGCCATGGCAAGCGTTTTTGGCCCAAGCGGTTGATTCTTTTCCAATGGCTTCCGAAATCATTTCTTTCGCTGCTCAGGCCGAATTCGCGGATGAGCTCATTTCAGGCAACCGAAAGCTCAACTGGCAAGAACATGGCTGGGGAGTCGAGAAAGTGGACTGGGTCTTTTTGGAAGTCTTTATTCGCAGGCTGTCGAGGCGCAACCGGCAACGCCTCGGTGAGGTGGAGGTGTCGAAATTGCTGGAAGCCATTGACGCTTCACTTGAGCAGCCGTTTGCGCGTGTGCTTTATGCCATTGGAATCCGCCATGTCGGGATAGAAACAGCGAGTTTGTTGGCGCAAGAATTTGGGTCTTTGGAGGCATTGCAAGCTGCGGATGAAGAGGCCATTTTGTCCATACATGGAGTGGGGTCAGAGATAGCAACGAGCATCATTTCTTATTTCCGTGAGAAAGACCACCTCGAGATGATTGGGCGACTGCGAATTGCTGGCGTGGCGCTGGCTCAATCGGAAGAGGATATGCAGCGATCCGGGAGCCGGGTCTTTGAGGGAAAAACCTTCGTGATCACGGGGACCCATCCTATTTCCCGCGAAGATGTCGCAGATTTAATCCGCGAAAACGCTGGAAAGGTCACCTCTTCGGTCAGCAAAAAGACGAGTTATGTTGTGGCAGGAGAGAAGGCAGGCTCCAAATTGACCAAGGCAGAACAACTGGGATTGACGGTTCTAAATTATGAGGAATTGAAGAAAATCATTGCGGAAGGCAACACATGAATATGAAAGAAGGATTGAAATATGCAGCCATTGATTTGGAGTGCGCTACCAGTGATATCGGCAATATTTGCGAAATAGGACTCATTATCATGGAGGACGGGAAAGAGGTGTTCTCGTTCCGTTCGCTTGTCCGACCTGTGGTGCCCGCATTTGGAGATTGGCAACGATGGAACCTAACGTATTCATTGAAGGATGCCCTCTCAGCTCCAAGCTTTCCGGAAGTTTGGTCGCGCGTGGCAGATGAAATCAAAAGCATTCCCCTCATAGCGCATAATGCATCCCAGGTGGAATGCAAGCACTTGGGTCATGCCTTTTCTCATCATCAAATGAAGGAAGAGGCGAACGCTCCTTTTTATTGCACATTGGAACTGGCCCGAAAGGCCTGGCCTGAAATTGAGAAGCACGGCATCAAGAGCCTCGCTCGACGTTTCAATTGGGAATTGGACCACCACAATCCCGAGAGCGATGCCCGGGTGTGTTCTGCGGTAGTTGAGCGAGTAGCCAAAGAGAAGGAAATCAAATCATGGGAGGGATTGGTGGCAAAAAACCAATGGAACTGCCATGTTATTCCGCAATTTCAGAATCGATTGATTGTTCGCGCCAAACATTCGGCGCCGAAAAAGCGCGCAGACTACATCCATGAGTTGGTTACGTGGAAACCAACGGCCAAATTCGAATCAATGAGCAAAGGGCAATCGTTTGTCATCAGTGGATTTGACAATGCGCAAAAACAAAAGTTACGCATGATGGGGAGCAAGGCTGGTCTCATGCACAGAAGGTCTGTCAATGCTAGGATTGATTTTTTGGTGGCGGACGTGAAGATGGGTGCCGCGAAATATGCGCGATGCGTCGAATATCAGATTCCCATTGTGAGCATGGATCAATTCTTTAAGCACCTCGAAGGGATGAAAGATTGATTGCTATCGGAACAATTCAAATCCGCCGGTCAATGTTCCGCGCTGTTCGTCTCCGCAAACGATGAGGTACTCGAGTTTGTAATAGTAAAATCCTTCCGCAACGTCGTCATCGTTGATCCGACCATCCCACTCCACGGGGTTTCCTTGATAGCCGTATACCAGGTTGCCCCATCGATTGAAGATGGACAGCTCAAATTCTCGGACAATTGAAAGCAAAGGGAAGTCGGGAAAATCTTCGAGGTAGAGGGTCAATCGATCATTGTAGCCGTCTCGATTCGGAGAGATGACGTTTGGGAATCGAGCGGAGCTCGCATCGATAGTCGCTTCGGGATCCTGGTACACCACTACTGAGTCTTGACTGGCGCATCCATTTTCTTCGAATGCAACGGTCAAAAAATACGTGCCAGGAGCGAGGGCGGTTGGTGCCAAAGGGTCCAGTGCGTTCAAAGCACCTTCGACCCAGTCCCAATTCAAGATGGGGGTGTAATCAATTGGGGACACAGCAATCCCTGAGATTAAGCTTGTTGGGGAAGAACAGGTCAGGGTGTCGGCGTAACCCGCCTCTACTACTGGGAAGGTGAAATCTTCAGAAATGGTGACCTCGGTTGTGGATGTGCACCCATTCCCCGGGTTGTTAGTGGTTACACTCCAAGTGCCAGGGGTGTTCGTCACTAACTCGAAGGGCTCATTGGTCCAAGTGAAATTTGCGGCATTCGGCAGTTGCCAATTGAATTCAGCATCCACGTCGCCATTGGTCAACAAGAGGGTCACGGAATCGACGGAACAATTGATGACATTGTTGGACGAAATTAGAGCGGATTGATAAGTCGTTGTATCCAGGTCAATCGTGAATGCCAAGCTGTCTAAGCAAGCCCCTTCATTCCAATCTGCAACGAGCAAAAAATTCCCAGCCGCGTCGATTGTCGCGGTGGTTTGGTTGGATTCAAAGTTCGCGCCCGCATCGATGGATGACCATGAAAATTCGATGCCACTGGGGAAGTTGGAGCCTGCAATCACTTCAATGGTCGGATTTGCACAGGTCAACGTGCTGCTGGGGTCGGTGAGCACTGTGGCCTCTAATTCCTCGACCAATACCACGATGGTGTCTGAAATGCTTGCATCGCAGAACCCCTCATAACTGACGACATAAGTCATGGTGGAGTCCGGCGTGCACAATGTTGTGGAGGCATTCGGATCTGAGAGAAAGTCAGAGGGCTCCCAGGTATACACCGTATTGGGTGCGCCAGAGACATTGAGTTCAATGCTGCTTCCCGGGCAAATGGCAACGAGAGGGTCCGTCGCGATGATATTGGGAGCCAGGCAAACCGTTTGGTTATTGAATGATCCTCCTGTGCTGCCGGTGAACCCCCAGTAAACCTCAGATTCTCCGTTGAAGATCTCGTTCACCAAGTCCACTTCTGCAAACAAGCGCAAGTCGCAGTCGAAATACACCGCTATGATGGTCGTATTCGGATCCCACGTAATTCGAACGGGGTGGTCCTCACCGTCTTCTATGTTGGCGCCGTTGATGTTTGCGTTCACAGGTCCAGCCAAGCCAGTCGGAGGATTGTGGTCCACCGAACCATCCGATACGAAGCCAATGTGGTCAGTGACCAAATCGCCAAACTGTCCGTTTTGCCAGGTGTCAAATTCGATGCCAAAACTCGGGTCAAAACCACTGAATCCCAGAGCTCCGCCTGTTTCACCGAGTGCATTGGTTCCAACATTTTGAAGCACAAATACCATTCCATCTGCTCCAGTCGCGTCAATGGTTCCGAAGTTCATGCTGAAGTTGAGCTCGAAGGCTTCGGTGAGGTCGATCTGTTCGCCATACCAAACGGTTCCATTTTGATTGCCCTGTGTGGTAGTGAGTTGATAACAGTCCCCATCGCTGGCAGTTGCGGTTCCGTTCAAGAAGTAGGTTTGAGCCGAAATGCCGGTCGATAACCACAGGAACCCTGCTGCAAGCAGTCGCTGCATCACGTTTCGAATCGGGTTGGACGAACTTCTGCCAGGCATCACGCTTCAAAATGATAAGCCAACCTTCAGGTTTAGCCTTCGGTTGGTCAAGTAATTTGGGATGGCATAGAGCCGACGATTGACATCTTCGATCCACGTGTGATTGATGGTGTTTCGAATGCCTAGAATGTTGAAGACTTCAATAGAAATGAAACCGCTTAAGTCATCATGCTTGGTTGTGCGATTTCCTGAGGTGAACAGTTCTCGGGAAAAACCAATGTCTACACGGCGATAGGTGGGCGTCCGCAAAATGTCTTTGTATCGTTCGAAGGAGGGAGGTCCGAATGGAAGTCCCGTGCCAAAGTAGAGGCTAATGAGCACTTTGTAGGCTTCATTTCCCGGCATTTCGTCCTGAAAAAGGAGGCTCATATTGAAGCGTTGGTCGGTTTGGCGGGGTATGAACCCTGGAGAGATCAAAGCGCTGTCCACGGGCACGTTGTCCAATGTAAACCCGGTGATGATTGGCGTTCCGGCGCTGTTATAATACTGCCAGTAATCATCATCGTTCAAATCTTCTTCCGTTTTCATCACGGACATGCGAAACCAACTTTGGATGCCGTCGATGAATTCGCCGTTCAACATGAAGTCCGCACCTGCCGCATAACCTGAACTATTGTTTTTGGCGTAATAGCGTTGTCGGACGTTTTCAATTTCGTAAGGGATCAAGGCATCCATGCCTTTGTAATAAACTTCGCCGACCATTTTAAATGGGCGATCATACAACTTGAAAATGCGGTCCATGCCCAGCACGAAGTGCGTAGCTTTTTGGGGCCGAATGTCGGCATTGAGCGTACCGTCCAGCCGTCGCATTTCCCGATAGAATGGTGGCTGCCAGTATACCCCTGCCGCAAAGTTCCATACGACGGACGGCATTCCCTCTTCCTCCAAAGGACGGTAACTGATATGTCCACGAGGCCCGCCAACCAAGACGGGGCCACCGGTTTCATTGGTTCGTTCGTTGGTGAACCCCCAATGATGGCCGCGAATCCCAGCGTTTATTTCCCAGAGGCCTTTGAATCGGTCTTCCCATGCCCAACTGCCCTGAACAAATGCCTGACTCCGCTGAGCATTTACATTGTTGTTGGCCCGGATGACATCCTCCAATTCAATGGTCTGCTGCGGCCCGTCATCAATGTAGCCGATGCTGTCTTGCGGATGCGGAGCGATGAAACCAGCAGAGTCAGTAAGCGACCATTCCGCCAAATAATCTTCAATTTGTTCACGTTGCCATTTTACCCCCCATTCCAACAGTCCGTTGCCGCCTCCGAAGGAAGTTGACCCCTTGAGCGCTGTGCTGATAACATTGGCGTATAGCCGGTTTCGTGCGTGGTTGAGGAACACACCTACTCCGCGGTTCACAGCTTCTTCTCCCAGAGCATCGGATCCTAAATCGCGATCCAGCTCATCTAAAAAGTAGGCGCCGAGGATGTCAAAAGTCTCTGACTCGGCGGTTTGAAAGGCAGAAGTAATCCAACGGAGGCGGTGATTTTCTCCCGTGTGATTGACCGCCAGCGCACCAAAGCCCGTGCGATAGGAGGTTTTTTCTTGTCCGTCGAAATATATTTTGAGTCGCAAGGCTTCATTGATGTTGCCGACATCGGATTGTCGTTCTTCAGGAATGAAGGTGTAATCATTCTGACCATAAATTCCGAGCAATTCGATTTCCCAAGGACCATAACCGTCCGGATCAATCGTGACAAAAGATTGCACATCGATGTAACGCGGCTGGTATTCCCCTCCTTCATCCAGTGTGCCCAAAACGTAGGAGTTGTCTCGAAATCGCACACCGGTGTTCGCTGTCCACAAGCGGTGTCCGGCAGGACCTTTGCGACTCACCAGGTCCTGTTGCGCTTGCGCTCCGAGCATGCTTCCTGTAAATCGCGTGGCTGCTTTGGTGGGCTTGCGGTATTGGATGTCCAAGACCGAGCTCATCTTATCCCCATATTTCGCTTCAAATCCGCCCGCTGAAAACTCGATGGATTCCACCATGTCAGGATTGGGGAAGGAGAGGCCTTCCTGTTGACCTGCGCGAACGAGAAAAGGCCGGTACACCTCTACGTCGTTGACGTAGACCAAGTTCTCATCAAAGCTTCCTCCTCGAACGTTGTAACCACTCGATAGTTCGCTTGTGAAATTAACCGGTGCTTGAATCAACAAGTCTTCAATCGTTCCTCGTGGCGATGGAATGCGCGCGGCGACCTTGGGATCGATACGCTGGATTGGCCCGGTACGTTCTCCATCTGCAATCACTTCCGAAGTCTTCAATGCGACGCCCGGGATTAACGTTATGTTCCGCTCCGTTGGGGATGATTCACGAAGTTCTACGGTGATTTCTTTGGTTTGAAAACCAACAAATCCAAAACGCACTGTCCAGCTTCGATTGGTCCTCAGTTGCAGTTCGAATGTGCCATCAATCGAGGTGACAACGGCTGCTGACTTTTGATCAATTGGAATGACTGTAGCACCTGGCAAGGCCTGTCCAGACTGATTTCGAACGATACCCCGCAATATGCCCATTCCATCGCTGTCACTCTGTCCTGAACATATGAAGGCTGAGAAACACGCCCCGATGATCATGAGAAGGCGGATGAATTGCCGCTTCATCGTTTCAAAGATCCATTTCGAATGGCCTCTACAAACTTTGCCCATGCAACCGGGTTGAACAGGCTGATGGGAGGCAGTTGGCCTTGGTAATAGTTTTGCTGCGCCTGTTGCTGGACCGTGTAATTGTAGACTTCACTGCCGTCGCGACCGACCTCCATGAGGCGATCGTAGACGTCTGCGGCATTCAACCGCTGCTGTCCGATGGTATAGGCATCTGCTGTAAGCTGTAACTCCAAGAATTCTTCCCGAAATCGCTCCCGAGTTGGCCACGGATAAATGAAGGCTTGATCAATTGCAATGGTGTCTCTTCCAAGAGGTTGAACTACATTCATTCGTTTGAATTCTAGGTCATTAGGGACGAAAAATTCCTGTGTAATGAAGCCTACTGAGGACACTGTGATGGTGTCGTTTTCCAATGCCGGGATGCTGAAAAAGCCATTGGCATCGGTCATGGTTCCGCGAAGATCACGCTTTCGAAAAACGGTGGCAAAGGGAAGGGGGGACAAAGAATCTCCAGTAACAACCATTCCGCTGATCTGAACGACTTCAGGGGTGGAGGTCAATGATGAATCTATGGCATTTGACTGGGCATGGCAGAATGCTGAAATGCACGAAGCAGTGACGAGAAGCGCTGTGAGTTTCAGATTGTTCAGCATGATGCGAAAATTACGACAAGTGCAGCAGGTCAGCAAGAATGACCTTTATGAGGCCTGTGCGGTCTTGAATTCGGAGGTGAAGTGAAACTCGAGTTCGGGATAATTTCCGATTTCCATGTCGAGGAGGAACTTGGATGGAGCGAGATACACATCGTTTTTGTCCTTGTCAACTACCATTTCTGTTCCTTTAATCCGTTTGAATTCTTCTAATTTTTCTTCGTTTTCACTCACAATCCAACAAGCCTTGAAATAAGCTTTCGGCTGGAACTCACATTTGGCACCGTATTCGTGCTCAAGCCGGTATTGGATGACCTCAAACTGCAGTTCTCCAACGGTGCCTACGATCTTTCTATTGCCCAATTCTCGGATAAACAACTGAGCGACCCCTTCATCCGTGAGTTGTTGAATTCCTTTCTCCAATTGCTTGCTCTTCATCGGGTCTTTGTTCACCAATTCCTTGAAGATTTCTGGAGAAAAGCTCGGAATTCCTCTGAATTGCATGGACTCACCTTCGGTAAGGGTGTCTCCGATTTTAAAGCTTCCCGTATCGTAGAGTCCAACCACATCTCCGGGCCATGCTTCGTCAACTACGCTCTTGTCCTGGGCTAAAAATGTGGCAGGGTTGGCAAACTTGAGTTTCTTATTCAGTCGGGTGTGGTTGAAGAATGTATTGCGTCGGAAAGTTCCGCTGCAAACGCGCATGAAGGCAATGCGATCACGATGGCGCGGGTCAATATTGGCGTGGATTTTAAAGATAAATCCTGTAAATGCGGATTCTTCCGGGTCCACTTGACGCACATCGGTTTCCCGTGGTCTTGGATCGGGGGCAATGTCGATGAACGTATCGAGCATTTCTTGAATGCCAAAATTATTTACAGCACTTCCGAAAAACACAGGAGCCAAATCGCCGTCCAAGTAAGGCTGAGCATCCCAATCCTCATAGACGCCTTCAATGAGTTCGACATCCTCTCGCAATTGCTGCGCATGCTCGTCGGTCACCCACTCATCCAATTCGGGCGAATGAATGTCTTCGACGGAAACGACATCTTTCGAGATTTTGGTTTTGTCGGGATTGAAAAGGCGCAACTGCTTCTCGTACAGGCTGTATACTCCTTTAAATGATTGTCCACCACTGATGGGCCAGCTCAAGGGACGCACCTGGATGCCCAATTTCTCTTCCAATTCATCCAACAAGTCAAATGCGTCTTGTCCTTCCAAGTCCATTTTGTTGACGAAGATGATCACAGGCGTTTTGCGCATGCGACAAACTTCCATCAAACGTTCTGTCTGAGCCTCGACGCCTTTGACGCAATCAATGACCAAAATAACACTGTCCACTGCAGTCAAAGTCCGGTACGTATCCTCAGCGAAATCCCTGTGTCCCGGTGTGTCGAGTAGGTTGATCAAGCGTTCCTTGTAGTGAAAAGCCATGACCGATGTAGCGACAGAAATCCCTCTTTGACGCTCAATTTCCATGAAGTCGGACGCAGCCGTTTTGGTGATTTTGTTGTTTTTGACTGCACCCGCTGTCTGAATCGCTCCTCCGAAAAGGAGGAATTTTTCCGTGAGGGTCGTCTTTCCGGCATCAGGGTGGCTGATGATGGCGAACGTTCTGCGCTTTTTAATTTCTTCTTGGATCAATGCCATGGGACCGCGAAATTACAAAGCAGAACGACGAGAATGCCGCAATAGTTGTTGCCATTCTTCAACGGCTTTCGATTGTCGAAATGCCTTCAGTTGTGATGGAGAAGGCATGGGCCAATTCTCAAGGGAATTCAATGCTTGAGCCAATTGCTGGTGGTTGCCCGGCTCATAGAGCTTTCCAAACCTTCCATTGGCCAACAATTCGGGTGTACCACCGGTATTCGTTCCAATGATAGGGATTTGACGCGCCAATGCTTCGATCGTCACCATGCCAAATGTCTCGGAAACGCTGCACATGGCGTACGCATCACAGCAATCATAGGCAGCTGCCAACCGGTCGGTCGGCGGTCGCCAATGCACACGGTTTGCCACATTGAGCGCGACAGCCAAATCCTGCAATTCGTTTTGGTGATTGACGCCTTTGGTGTTGGGGGTATTTTCTCCAATGATGAATGCGTGCCAATGAGTGGCTTCAGGTTCGGCCAATGCACGCAACAAATCGGCTTGTCCTTTGAGCGGGTCAATTCGACCGAACAGTCCGATGATGGGCACACGCTCGGGTATACCCCATTCTTTTCGGCCATTTTTTTTATCTCCGATTTTGTCAAACCATTCATCCTCTAATGCGAGTGCAATGACTTCGGTCTGTGCTTTCTTGAGGGGAGTGTTGCGCAACGCTTCCTCCCGCAGACCGTGCAACGGACTTACCCAACGATTCACGGCGGCAAAACGCATCCGATGCCACGGAGCATTTTTAGGTTTTGGGATTTGCATGCCTTGCTGAAAGATGAGGGCACAATTCAATCCTCGAGCAGCCCAAGCGGCCAGCGGCAAATCCCGAGGGTCGCGGATCCATAGCACATCAAATCGATTGGTGAGCAGATGTTTTTTGAGTGCCGATGCCGCACCTATGGGCAGATAACGGCGCTGCCTCGGAATGAATCGCAAGGGCAAGTTGGACGCTACCACAGAGGTGGCCAAGGGACTTTCGGGCACAGCATTTATTTCAACTTCATGCCCAGCCTCTTGCATCCACAGGGCATACCGTTGGAGGTTTCGCTCCAATCCACCCCATCCCATTGAACTGGAGAGGAATGCGATTCTCATCTTCGGTCTGGCCGCATGGTCATTTCGCTGAACACCCCTTTTCCGCCAGAAGAAACGGCAAAGGCGATGGCTTCGGCGATGAAGCCGGGTTGCATGCCTTGCTCAAATTGCGGGCGGTAGTTTTCCCGCAATTCATCGTCCTTGGTTTGGTCTATGAAGGAGGTGTCGACTGCACCGGGGTTGATCGTTGTGACCGCGAGCTCGTCTCGGAATTCGATGCGCAAGGATTCGCTGATGGCCAGCACCGCATGCTTGGTCGCGCAATAGATGCCACTGTTAGGAAACACGTTTCGAGCGGCAATCGAGCCAATCTGGATTACGTGTCCTTTGTTTTCAATCAAACTCGGTAGGCAGGCATGCAACGTGTTCAATACGCCGCCAATATTCACATCAACCATCTTCTTCCAGTCGCCCAATTCAGCTGTTTTGAGCGGTTCGAAGATGCCAAGACCAGCGTTTGGAATGCAGACATCGATACCTCCCCAATGGGCGATGGTTTCTTCTACCGCCAACTTGACGTGCTTTTCGTCGGTCACATCGACAATTTGATAACGAATGAATTCCGAAGGACAATGTTCCGCCACGGATGCAAGAGCAGCTCTGTTTCGAGCGAGCATGGTGACGCGGTGGCCTGCAGCAGATAGGACTTTTGCAGTAGCGGCACCGATGCCGCTGGAACCACCGGTCAGGAGTATTCGGAGAGATTTCACGCGGCTAATTTAGGTCGAAAAGCCCTTAAGGATTGACGCCAAAACGGAAGGGCTGGTAACCAATGACGCGATCATAACCACTGACGTCCCAATAGTAAGCAAGCACTTGGTATACATTGTCCGCTCGGGCATGTGACCCCTCGATGTCCGCTACAATTCCCGGAAAGGCTTGCAAGGATTCGGCGCTCGTTTGTCCTGCTGATTTTGAATCGCGCGTCAAGTAGAGGTAATTGTAATAGCCTTGCTTCACGAAAAGGGTGGTTTCGTATCGTCGAGTCATTTGGTTCCACGCCATGCGATGGGTGGGCTGCAAGCTCCAGTCAGAGATGCCGCCAAACACATAGATGTCCTTGCCGACCAATGGTTCAAAGGCTTTTAAGCTGAAATGTACTTGGACATAGTCGCTGCCCGTCGTGTTTTCTTGGCGATCGTTGGCAATCGTAAAATGCCCATCCAAATCTCGACGGGCTTGATGAAAGGAGAATGTTCGGGGCTCGTCTTCTTCCAAATAGACGTGCCAAAAAGATGCTGTTTCTTCAATGCGTTGGATGCCGAGGGCTGCAAACTGATTGCTTTTGAGATCCGCGAATCGCCAGCTGTTTCCACCGGCAAATGATTGCTCATTTGTGGGGTTATAGACAACCTCATTGCCGCGCACGAATTGGGGTTCTATATGGGAGATAGCAGATTCCCAGCGACCATTTTGCAGCGCCACGCATTGCAACGCATCGTAGGCGTCGTACAAGGGATAATTGCTGTCCCCGTGTTTGACGGTGAAATCCAATTCCTGGTGGGTCCGTTTGTCCCGGATCACAGTCGATTCTCGAGCCAGCGCTTCAATGGTGACGGCTGTCTCGTACAAGGTAAACCGGCGCCGAATCAGTGCTTCATCTGGGCGGTCGATATCGTAAACCTCAACGATATAATTGCCGCTCAAGGCAAATTCCGTCAAGTTGTTCGGGAATGAGGAGCGGTAGTGGATGTAAGTCGCTTTGGTGTTGAAGCTCGATTCGATGGATTCGAAACTGCCGGTAGTGAACCCATTGATCCAGTCAGAAGGATCCAAGTCAGGGGAATCAAACCAGTCGAACGTGCAGTGCTTCCAGCGTATTTCAAGCCGCCGTTGGTAGGGTGAAAAGTCATCAAAAGCCAACTCCAGACGTCCGCTTTGCAGGGGTACAAATGGCGATGCTGTCGGCACCCCGTAAGGATGCAATTGAACCGTCCGAATATCTTCAGCGGTGAACGAAATGGGGTAGGCCAATTCTTGACCGGTGATACTGCCCCCAAAAAAGACGATCCAAACAACCGCTCCGAGCCATTTTTTGCTCAGGCGATTCGAGCTGCCAGTCGTGGCCCTTGAACGGCTGTTCGTGCTTGTTGTGCGATGGAAGTTGCTCATTGATGCAGAAATTTATGCCAAAGTGGTGCAGGTTCGTTACCGAGACCTAACTTTGCGCCCCGAAAAGTAAATCTTCGCGTGCTTATGTCCCGCAAAATTCGGATTAGAAAAGGAGCAGATATTCGGCTGAAAGGCCGGCCAACCAA
>CAJQKK010000118.1 GCA_905478895.1 uncultured Flavobacteriales bacterium
CAATCAGATCACGTTGAAGAAAACTAGCGCCTAAAACAGCTAACCTCATGATCGCAGCTTAATTCGAGCAGGAACGCCTGCCAAAAACTGATTTTCAACAGGAAGCGCTCCAACGGATTTGATCAAGACAGCTCCTGCAGCTACCGTCCATCCGCTATTGACATGGACACCCGTCCCAATCGTTACACCAGTGCTCAAATAACATGAGGATCCTACGACTACATTACCAGCTACCTTAACACCAGGCCCGCAAAAAGTCGATGAACCGAGTTTGGCATCGTGGGACACGGCCCCAGAAATATTTAAGAAAACACCCCTTTCGATTATCGTTCGTGGTCCAACTACACACCCAGCATGAATAATAAGTCCATCCTGGAGGCAAGCTGTTTCATCAATTACAGCTGACGGATGAATGAGCTTCGCAAAGCATACTTTCGATTCTAGCCTATGAAACATTTCTTGTTTTTCCTGCAAATGCTCATAACCTATGGCGATGGCTACTTCATCAATCTTTCCGGCCTCAAAGTCTTTGATCATCGCATTTTGATCGCCGTAGGTGCGTTCCCCTGTAAAGGTCACCGAATTGAAATCATCGTAGAAGATGATTGCATCATATATGCCCATCGAACGAGCAATGTCGCTGAAAGTACGTCCTAACTCACCCGCTCCTAGAATGCCTAGCTTCATTTGATAGAGTTAAATGTTCATTTTATTAGACAAGCCATCACGTGACCACTTACACCTCAAGCTGCATTCAGGTTATTAAATCCAACACTTCTATCTCCAAGTTGATACACTGCGCTCTTCCTTCGAAAAATAAATATTTCTTAGCACATTAGTTCATCAAGCACAATTTCTATTGACCGAGCTAACCCTCTTGGAAGAGGGGGGCGGAAGTGAATTTCTTCATCGAAGACCTGAACCAGGTCGGAGGAGTCCAACCCGCCAGAAATAAGGTTATGCACAGAGGCGACCAAACAAAGAGCACCTGCACGAAAGGTGACTCGAATAGAATCTTGATCGTCTTGATCGAGCGGAAAAACCGCCTGACTCAAAGTTGGACCCTCATCAACTGCTTCTATCACTTCATGGCAGGTCACACCAGAAAATGCATTGTTTCGTGTTATCGCTTTGTAAACTGGAGCCATTCCAATTTCTCCCTGGAATGCAGGCAAAAGTGAATAATGAAGATTTACGAAACTCAGCCCCTTCAAGGAAATAATTTGAGGAGACAACACTTTATGAATGTTTGTAACGACGATGGCTGGTGACAATTGCCCCAAGAAAGCAATGATATCTCCATCGTCTTCAGGTGATCTGTTGAACTTGAATTTTTGATTAGGAATTCCCTTGTCCCTAGCAAAATCCAATGCGTCGCAATTTCTATCGGCTAGTACACACGCAATTTGTACGCCCAGGTCATTCTTTAAAGAATAAATAACTTTCAAATTTCCACCCCCACCTGAAACCAAAAAACAAATTTTAGTCAATTGGTTTTCCTGTTCTAGAATTGTCATTATTTTCGAGTTTACACGAGCCAGTTTTTTCAATCAAAAGGCCGTTTTTTAGTTTTAAAAAAACCTTTTCCGCGTCCAATTCTGGGAAGAGCGGCAGCCGAAAGAGGCAATTCGTATATCGTTCCGCCTGATCAAGTTGCGCCTGATTGAATCCACCGCCCATTTTACTACTGCTCAGGTTTTGGTAGTGAAACACGGCTCCCACACCAACCGATTTGAGTGCATCCAAAGCGAGGGTTCGCTTCTCAAGCGATTCGCAAACTAAATAATACATATGTCCATTATTTGTTGCCCAATCCGGCACATTGGGCCTCAGAAAGGCCGTGAACTCAGATGCAAAAAAATCGTCATAAGTCTCCCAAATGTGCCGTCGTTTTTGCAAAATCTCGTCCAAGTTTTCAAGTTGAGCGAGCAGGAATGCCGCATTCAACTCTGACATCAGAAATGACGAACCAATGTCCACCCAACCATATTTATCGACTTCTCCTCGGAAGAAGGCTGTGCGGTTCGTTCCTTTTTCCCAAATGATTTCGGAGCGCTTTTCAAATCGCTCGTCATTCACCACCAGCATCCCACCTTCTCCACAGATGATATTTTTCGTTTCATGAAAGCTAAATGCTCCAAGATGTCCAATACCTCCCAATGGGTGCTTTTGGCCTTCAGAATCAACAAAGTATGAATCCACTGCTTGGGCCGCATCCTCAACTACGAATAGACCGTGACGGTCGGCAATCTCCATGATGGCATCCATCTTACAGGCCATACCTGCATAGTGAACTGCCACAATTGCTTTCGTTTTGGCAGTGATCAACCCCTCAATCAATTCTTCATTCATGTTAGGATGATCCGACCTTGAGTCACAGAATACGATTGTTGCCCCACGGAGCACAAAAGCATTAGCAGTGCTCACAAATGTGTAGGCGGGCATTATTACCTCATCGCCAGGAGTAATATCCAGCAATATGGCAGCCATCTCCAGCGCATCGGTGCATGAAGTGGTCAGAAGGCATTTCCGAAAACCATACCGCTTCTCAAAAAACGAGTGACATTCCTGGGTGTAATGTCCGTTGCCAGAAATCTTGCCACGCTCGATCGCATCCTCGATGTAGAGCAGTTCCTTCCCTGTTTTGTATGGCTTGTTAAATTGAATCTTCACATCACCAATATCCTAAATAAACACCGGTATTGCAATGCACATTTGTTAACTTACTTTTTTATTAAAAAATCAAATGCTCTTCAACTCCCCTGAATTCCTGCTCTTCTTACCGATCGTCTTCGGACTGTATTGGTTCGTCGTGCAGCGCAACCTCAGGGCGCAGAACATGCTGCTCGTCATCGCGAGCTATGTGTTTTACGGGTGGTGGGATTGGCGGTTTTTGGGGCTGATTGCGTTTTCCACCTTGGTGGATTACCTCGTGGGTTTGCAGATTGAAGGAGCACAGGAGAAACGCGCCAAGAAGGCCTGGCTCGGGGTGTCGTTGCTGGTGAACCTGGGGCTGCTGTGTTACTTCAAATACAGTAACTTCTTCATCGACAGCTGGGTCGATGCGTGG
>CAJQKK010000119.1 GCA_905478895.1 uncultured Flavobacteriales bacterium
CTACTCTCTACGTTCTACAAATTATCTGACATTACTAATCACCTTCTGCGAGATCAAGTTCGCTTTGATGTCGTGATTGTTGAAGAGGCCTCGCAAGCATTCCTTGCAACCGTCGCCTTATTTCAGTCAGTTGCTCGAAAGATTATTCTCATTGGTGACCACATGCAGTTGCCACCAGTTGTGTTGACAATCAAGAAAAAATCGTTTTCTCGCATCCATCCCAAATTAGCGAGCGTTGTGAATGGAATGGCTACGATTGCTTGCGCATATGAAGAGCAATCGTATCGACTCACAAGAACAAGGAGACTGATGGATGCAGCTGCTTCGCTGACAGGTAACTTTTACGACGGGACTTTGTGTAGCGTGTCGCCACTGAATTATGAGATGCTCGGTCGGATCAAAGAAGGAGGAGATGCTTTTGATGGAAATGGCGGATCAACACTAATCGAATTGCCAATTGCTCACCGAGAATACGGACGAAATTATGTAAAGCGGTTGGTGCAACATTTATTAACTGGAATTAGTAGCTCTGGGGACTTTTCAATTGCGGTTTTAGTTCCTCGGGTGGCTTTTGAAGTTGAGTTTTCTGTGAACTTGGTAGAAGCTGGGCTCTACGGAAATCGTATTACAGTCAGTACTGTTCACAAGGTACAGGGCATTACTGTTGACTACACTATTCTATACCTGCCATTAGTAGATTCTATGATTGAGTTAGAGGAGAAATTTTTCAACGTGGCTACGAGCCGCGCCAAGAGAGGTACGGTAATTATAACCTCCGAAAGGTTGCAGCTACTCCGTGGTGTTTCTCCTCGCGTTCTCCGGTTTCTTGGGCGATGCTCAAAGGTTCCTCTGAACGAAATTGGCGTATGAGTAGTGGTGGTCTGGAAAAACTGGACACGAAACGGGATGACCTAAATTGTATCCGATGTCCAGAACACGCAGAAAATTATTGGTTTTAGCATCCGGTCAAAAAGTGTTTTTGTTTTTATAGATGCGTGGAGGTGTAGATATGAAAGCCAACCCAAACAGCCCACCCTTCTCATCGCCTCCATCTCCACTTCTCCATGTGCAGAAGGTGTGGACGAAATGTGGACAGTATTTGGAATTGATTAAGTTGAGTTTGTAGTCGTATAGGTAATTTACCTCCCACTCCAAGACTTGAGGCTTTGACCAAAAACACGACCATTTACGACGCGAATTTTACTGCCGGTGGGTTGCTGCTCGAGGAGCTTCTTGCGTTGGAAGGGATCATGGGCGCGCCAGATGCGCACGAACGCCTGAAACGCGAAGAGGAGTTGAATGAGCACATGGCTGTGAAGACCTTGGGAGCTCGAAAGCGAATTCTGAGTGAATTGAAGCGAAGGAATGATGTCGCTCCGGAAGGGTTTTGGCCATGGTATTACACGTTGTCAAAGCCGGAGCAGGCACTCGCGGCTTTTTACCTCTGCCTCAAGGCGTACCGAATTGTGTTGGACTTGCACATGGAGTTGGGGGTCAAGAAATACCGAATCGGAAGCGACTTAAAGGCGTACGATGTAGCGCTCTTTCTCGATGGAATTGCAGGAGCTGACGAAGACGTGGGGGCATGGTCATCCTTAACACTGGATAAGCTGAATGGTCAATACCGAACCGTCCTGAAAGATGCAGGGCTGCTCGAGAAGAATCAGTTGGGTAAGGTGTTTGGTATACCCCAGTCGTTCTGGGATTTCTTCACGCAGCGCGGGGAGGGGTGGTTTTTGGAAGCATGTTTTGAAGCATAAGTAGGAAGCGATGACAATTACAGAACTGTACGAGCAATTGGCCGATCCGGACTTCAAGGATCCAGCAACTGGTGATCTGTTTTTCCCGGCTTACATGTACACCTACGACCCGGAATTGGAACGGCAGATTGATGCTGAGATCCAGGACATCAAGGAGCGCTTGCACCGGCCGAATACTTACGTTGATGTGCTGGTCTTGGACATTTTTGACGAATTGTGCGCTTACCTGGAAACCCAAAGCCTTATGGGCAGAAGCAAGCTCGATTTCTACCTTGAAAGAGAATCACAGCGGCCCGATGTGGTGGCGAAAGACCTCAAAGAGCTGGCATACAGCGAGGAGTTTTTGGGGATGATGGGGGATAAGATTCAAGCGCATTTGGCCACAGCCGGGGAATACGAGAAAGCGTATGTTTTCATGAAAGGCTTCGGCCGCATTTACCCGTACCTGCGCGTTAGCCGCTTCATGAACAAATTCGAAAAACACATCAAGGGGTACAAGCTCATCTTGTTTTACCCCGGGTCGGCCGGACGCGCCTACCACATGTTCAACCTGCTGCAGGATGACCACCTGTACCGGGCCATTCACTTGATCAACGAACCAGAATGAAACTTCAAGAACTCTTTGACCGGGACATTCACCGGCACATCAACCCAGCGGTCACGGTAAGCGACAGCAAAGCAGAGACGATCAAAGCGGAAATTGAGGAATACGTCTTCACGGACGATTTGATTGAACAATTCTTCCTGATGCTCGACACGGTACTCAACCGCAAGCAAGGCAAGACGGGCATTTGGATCAACGGGTATTACGGTTCGGGTAAGTCGCACTTCATCAAGTATGTGCACTACCTCTTGAATGCCGATACCCAAGCCCTCGCGTTTGACATGTTGGAAAAGGCCGTGGAAGGATACG
>CAJQKK010000120.1 GCA_905478895.1 uncultured Flavobacteriales bacterium
CTGGCAGGTGTGGATGCATCCGATTTGATCGATGGATTCCGGACGCATGATCCACCGGCCGCCGTCTTCGCTCAAATTCCATTGCCGGGCGAAATGATATTCGGGGAAATTGAAGTCCATTGCGTGGCGGTCTTTTTTGCTTTTCCAATCCCAACAGTAGCCGGAGACCATGCGAGCTGATGTGCCGTTATGATTTCGATCTCGCACCCATTGGTCCAATTCTAACGGTGAACTTGCGATATGAAATTCATAATCGATGTCATCAAAAGATGGGTGGGCTGTATTTCGAATGCCCAAGAAGTTGTCTACAAATGCGAGGTAGCCGTCGGAGCCATTGCAACGAAATTGCGAAGGCAGGTCAACGGCGGTCACATGAGCGCCTTCTGTCAGCGCGTGGGCGCGGATTTCTGCTTCGGAGCCAATGTCTTTGATGTGGATGCGTTGGTCTTCATCAAGGAAAAAAACCGTTGTCCGGGCAGCGCGAATCAACTCGAGGATTTGGTTTTCACCCAAGTTGCTGTACAGCCCGGATTTTTCATTGAGCCGATGAGCTTCATCTACAATCAGTGCTCCAAAAGTATCCTGATCGGTTTCGGTAAACGCTCCAGATCCCCTGAACAGGGCTGAATACCGGCTTTTTGTCAGAACTCCGGTGAGCTTGGATTCGTACACTGCGCGAGGAGCGGCGTTTTTCGTGACGTAGGCAGCGTTGATGCCGAGATTGAGGGCTTTCACTAAGAGGTTGATCGCGACCACCGATTTCCCGGTGCCGGGTCCACCGCGCACAATGAAGACTTCCTTTTGGGTTGAAGCGTCTGCGTGCGTTCGTTGAAACGAACCGAGTGCTAGCTCGAACGCTACTTTTTGTTCATCGAGAAGAATGAATTCGCGTTGTTGGCGAAGCATCCCGGCCAAACTGTCTGCCAAAGATTTCGAGGGCCGGATGCGACCATGATCGATGGTGTACATCAATTCCCCGCGATCACCACTGCGCACATGCATCCGCAAAAAGTCCCGTAATTTTTCAGCATCGGCTTTGAAAAATAGCGGAGCTTGGCTGGTATAAGATGCATAGCGCTCGTCGAGCAGTGCGGAGGTGTCAGTGCAATTGTGCAAGAACGCGCAGGGGTGGAGCTCGATGCCTTGTTGCTCGACGGCTTCGTTGAATCCTTCGAGGTACGCTGCATACGACCAAGCTTGATAGCTCGGATGCGCGGTTTCGTGCAGCCCACCGCCCAGCCATGTGCGCACCAATCCATCGTTTTCAGACACCTCGCATTCACTCCATTGCTTCAACTCTACGATGACGACTTGGGAATGGCCTTCTTCGTTGTACCCACTCAGGATGAAATCGATGCGTTTCGAACTCATCGGCAGTTGGCATTCAATGCTCACTCCTGCATCTTCAGGCAAGCCTGCCGGCATCAAGGTCATTCCAACGCGCGACAAGCTGTTCCCCCAACTCTGAAATTCACTTTCACCAACCCGCATTTGAAGTTGCTCGTGCACCCGCACTCGGACCTTTTCGTCAATGACGTTATCGGTTACATCGGTTAGAAACCCTTTCAGTGTATTCGTGTAGACGAGCATTGTTGATGCTTTACAACTCCGTGTACTTTGTCGCGACTCCCTTTGATTTATCAACAGGGTATTTCTCTGCGTTACGCTTCACTTTTTCCAACACAATGGCCTCTGGATCCAGTTCAAATTCTGTTGCCAATAGGAGTGCATACGCGAGCACATCTGCCAGCTCTTCCTTCACGCGCTCCACATCCACCTCCTTGGAATCTTGTGTGGTCTTCCATAAGAAAATCTCATTCAATTCCGCTGCCTCAATGCTCAATGCTGTAGCGAGGTTTTTGGGGTCGTGAAATTGTTTCCAGTCGCGTTCGTCTCGGAATTGAAGGAGGGCTTGTATGGCTCGGTTCATTGGGTGAAGTTAATCAGCTGTGCATTTTGGCGCCAATTATTTTTCTCGAAAAATCTTGAGGGTAGATGATTATTGACAGCTTCTTCACAAACATTCTCACATAATGTCAAAACGATTAGATTAGCAAGGATTTAAACGCCAATGAAACTTGAACAATTAAAAAGAGAGCAATTTTTAAAAGGTCTCATCCCGAGTGTTGCTGTAGAGGTGGTTCAAATGGATTTTTATGGGGCTGATAGCTGTGAGGTGGTGTTTCGAAAGCCCGGGGGTGGCGTTGACAGTCAAATCCTGTATCGGTCGGATGAGTCGAGGTTATCCTTAGTGAAGTCTGTTGGACAGGGAAGAGCATTCGATGCTGATGGCAGGCTCTTTCTTCAGCATCCACAGAATTGGATTGATTCAATGTCGTCTTGATCAAAACTTCTGCCAGCTTGCTGGAACCAGCATCGTCATTGAAACCAACTATTGCATGAAGCATTCGACATTTGGTGCCGATTGAATGTGGGCGAAAAGGTTCCGGCGTTTTAATCTCGTAGGAGTGGGTGGTGTGTGACGCGATGTAGTAATCGATTCCGTTGTTCACTCAATTTAAAGTTGTTAGATGCGACAAGCTGCTTGTTCTTCGCTAATTACTTCGATGAATTAACCGGGCCCATTGCGAAATGTTTTCGATTTTTGAAGTTGTGCATTACAGGTTTTCCAATGTCATGGCGTGTTGACTTTTGTTAAAAAGTTATGACATGGATTCACTGCAGAAAAACTCTAAATTGGTCGTTATGAAATGTTGTTTTAATGCACAGAATAGATGGCGTTCTGGGAGAATTGAATCAATTGATTATGGTTTGCTTATCTTCTGGAGAGTCGCTGTCTATGTGTGAACAGTTTTTTTCGAAATCGGAGGCAGATCAGTTTGTTGCTTTTGATTGAAATTGTTAATTTATTGGTGTCTGCTGGCAAAATTATTTTTTGATTCAAATATGAGATCGTCAAATGAATAAGAAAAGAGAACATATCGAATTCTTTGCAGGATGCGGCGGTTTGGCATTAGGAATGGAGGCAGCAGGTTTTCACTTAAAAATGGCAAATGAAATTTCTCCGATGGCATCTGAAACATTCGCGTATAATATTCTTGGAGAAGAGCTCAATGCCGGGTCTGAAAAAGTGAAATGGATCCATTCTGGTTACGATGAGAAAGATATCAATAGAAGGCTGCGGGAGAATTTGCTTCAGGATAAGGCGTTTGGGTTTTGCGATCTAACGAAAGACAGCGATGTAACTGGTAGTCTTTTAGTTGGAGATATTAGAAAACTGAAGGATTTTTTATTTGAATGTCCTGAAATTCTTGCTCAGATCGAAGGTGTTGATCTCATCTCAGGAGGACCACCTTGTCAAAGTTTTAGTTTAGCAGGAAAGAGGGAGAGACGTAATTATAAAAATAAACTCCCCTTAGTTTTTGCTGAATTATGCGGTATGCTGAAGCCAAGAATTGTGCTTTTGGAAAATGTCAAAGGAATTCTAGCACCTTTCAAAGAAAATGGACTTTATTATCATGCCTGGATAGAGGTTTCAAAAGCGTTCGCTCTAGAGGGCTTTGTTCCAGTATGTATGCTGATCAATTCAAAATATTTTGGGATTCCACAAAATCGTCCAAGGTTTATTATGACGGCAATTCGAAAGGATGTTTTTGATCAGTTGGAAGCAATTATTCCATCAGAAGTTTCACGGATATCCAAAAATTTCTTCGCTCTCGTGACTGAAAGTTCGGCTGATCTGAATAATATAGGAATATCAGATTTTAAATATTTCAATATGGAATCCAAATCTGATATTGGTTATTTTGATGGTAACTGGTTACCCCGGCCTCTTACCTTAAAGGAAAGTCAATGGAAAAGTGTCAACGTTGCGGTGGATGATTTGAAAGACACTGGCATGAAGAGAATGGTTAATGATCAATCAAGCGACTATGTTGATTTTCTAGGTAATTTGTTTAATCAGCACAGAATGAATGCTTCTGAAAAGGAAATTCTCAATCATGAACCAAGAAATCATACTTCAGTAGTAAAAAGTAGGTTTCGATATTTTCAACTTTTGAATAAAATTAATGGCACTAAAGCCTCAATTATTGACTACGTAAGTCGTATTGAAGAAGATGCTGCGTTGACCAAGAAGATTAGCTCTTTGTTCGAGAGCGTGCAAGGTGAAGTTGTTTTGATGCCGAATGGAAATAAGGTTACACTGTCCTCGAGGGCCATCTGGATTAAGTATTTGAACAGCATTAAAGGTTCAAAAAAGCATAGTCAAAAAGCATTGAATAGTCAGTTTCCTGCTCCAGCGCAATTGACTATACCTGATGATATGTGTCATTATGATTCTGATAATCCAAGAGTGTTAACTGTACGTGAAATGGCTAGAATCCAATCATTTCCGGATTGGTTTGTTTTTAAATCTAAGACTACAACGGGAGGTAAAAACAGAAAATTTGAGGTGCCACAGTATACTCAGGTGGGTAATGCTGTGCCTCCCGTTCTATCCTATCACCTAGGAAGACATATTACGGGATTACTAGCATTAATTGAACAAGACTAATGGTGAAATATATTCGGACAAAAGGTGGTGAGAAAAACACGAAATCTGGTACTCGCTGGACCAAGGACGAGTTGAGACTTGTTTTTTCGACCTATTTAAAGATTCAGGGCAAAGGAATTCATGAGCATAATCCTCAAGTCCACCACATAGCTGATGTTGTTGGAAGGACGGTTAGAAGTGTCGAGGCGCAGCTGCTAATGTTTCGGAGCTTGGAGAAACATGGGAACTATAGTTATGGGAATATGAACAAGTTGTGCAAAGAAATCTGGGATGATTATTTGAACGGTAAATGGAAAATTGATGAATAAAATAAATTTAACTCCGGACCCAAGAATACTCAGGATGCTCGGGCAGATAGAATTGAAGGGCTGGCAGTGTATTGCAGAATTTGTAGATAATTCTATTGACGCAATGTTGAAGGAGCGCGAAGAGGATTCAGCCGATTTTAATAAAATCGAAGTATACATACCTTCTCCGTCTGAAGTAAAAAGAAAGGTGCCCGTTGTGATTAAAGACAACGGTGTTGGAATGGATACCAGCGACCTAGAAAATTCGCTGAGGGCTGGCTATACCTCGCAAAATATAGATAATTTGGGGCTTTTTGGCATGGGGTTTAATATTTCCACTGCACGCTTAGGTGATATAGTAGAAGTATGGACTTCTAAAGATGGAATGGATCACGATATCGGCGTTAAAATTAATTTGCTCGAAATGCAAAGGGAGCATTCCTTCGAACGTGAATTGCTAAAAAGAGATAAGTCGTTTGTTAAGTCAGGAACGTCTATTGAGGTATCTGGTTATCACCCACGTGCTGAAAAACTATTGAACCGATCACAAATACAGAGGCAATTAAATAGGATCTACGCTCAAAGCTTGCTCGATGACTATCGAATACAGATTTCAATAAATACCAAGCAAATAAAACCATACCAATTTTGTGTTTGGGGAGATGAACGGTACGTTATATACAAAGGTGAGAAGATTTCTGTATTACAAAATATTCACGAGGAGTTCGGGAAGCGTAGTTTCTGTCAGCGCTGCTTAATATGGCTAGATAAACGGGCTGATGAATTGGCTGATGAATTATGCTGTTCAAGTTGTAATTCTTCAGACAAGATAAAATCTAAGAATGTGATCTTGAGAGGTTGGATGGGGATTCAACGCTATAACCATACGGAAGAATATGGATTTAATATCATTCGCAATGGAAGAATAATAAAACAATTAAACAAGGAGCTATTCACGTGGAATGATAGATATGAAAGAAATAATGGACAAAGTATTTTTGAATATCCGATTGATACTACCACACAGGGTGGTCGAATTGTAGGTGAAATTATTGCTGACTTTATCACTCCAACGTACACAAAAGATAGTTTTGAAGAAACGGATAAACTTTGGCTTGATACCGTCGATTTAGTCAGGGGTAAAGCTCCTCTCCAGCCCGAAAAGGCGAAGGATCTTGGGTTCGGAAAAAACAAGAGCCCACTTGCGAAACTATTTTATGGCTTTCGTCGGTCATCACCTCCTGGTAAAAGGTGGTTAATACCTGGTACATCGGAAGGTAAAGGCATGTATGAGGCGGCCCGTGAATGGGGATTGAAATTTCACAATGGGGATTTTGACTACCAAAGTGATAAAGTTTGGTGGGATCATGTGGTACAGGCCGAGGTGCAAGATGATGATACAGGAAGCACAAAGCCAAACCCATTCTCAATTACAGTTGAAGAAGGAAGCACAACAATAAGTGGTTCAAAATTCGAGGAGGAACAAGATGAAAATGATGAGTTGTACCCTGGAAAAAAAACACACATTTTCAACAAACAGTACGACTTGTCTGAGCTGTTAAATGAGAAGCCTATATCATTAACAGTTATGAAGTATTGGCCCGAAGCAGGCAGCTTTCCGCCGATCATTTTTGATGGAAAATCGTCAACAAAATTTGATGTTTATGTCAATCAATCGCATCCTCTGTTTAGGGATTTTGCAGATGGATTTGAAGATTTATTGTTAATGGAGTTAGCTAGTAAGTTTTATGAGCGGACTTATAACATTGATGAATTCACTGTGACCAGAATTTATTATGAGCTCAAGAAGAAGTATGCGGGAGATACAATGTTGAGCGTAGATAATCTGGTGCTTTCAGCTAAAACTTTAATAAAAGACATTCAGAATTTTCTGGCAATTAAAAGAGGGGGAGAGCAGCTGAAAGCTATTCCTGTCCTAACAATCGAGGAACAGGAGAATTTGAAGCGATCATATCTGCAAATAGAGAATTCAAGTTTGAATTCAATCGATGATATTATCTCCACTACGGAGTACCTGAAATATATGGATTTAAAGCACGTCTTCAAGTTTGCAAGCCAGTTTCCAGAATTACTTTTTGATAACCATTTTTTTAACCTCCCGTTTTCAACGATTGATTCAAAATTAATTAGAGAATCTCAGCTGGATCAATATAATGGGTTTTTAAATGATGTTAAGTGGTTCATTTATGAATTGTCCGAGTATTCAGATGAAGTTGTCCAGAAGAACAAAAGCCTAATTGTCAGAAATAAATACAGTTTAGAATTGCTAAATGAAAGAAGATCTTGAGAATAAGTATGGTTTTTTGTCATACTACAGACTTATGTATGGTCCATGGCAGGCTTTTGAACGAGCGGTAGCTAGAATGTTAGCTCATAGTGGATGGGACAGTTATGACGTAGTCGGTGGGTCTGGAGATATGGGGGCTGATATTATCGGATCATTTAAGGCGAATGAGAAAATATTTCAAGTAAAATTTTCAGAACAAACGACACCTTTGTCTGTCGACATCATTGGAGATATCAAGCGTGCAATCGAATTTTATGGAATCGAAGCTGGTGTTTGTGTTTCAAACAAAAATTTAGGTCCACAACAAAAGAAAAAGCTTGAATTGCTTACGTCTCAGGGCTATGAGATAATTTCAGTTACTGGTAAACAACTTCTTGATTTGTATGAAAACCTACCGGTATGGTTTGAGGACAGAAGAAAACCGCGAAACTATCAGCTTGATGCTATCGAAAAATTAATAGGAGCTTTTAGGAATGATGAAAAAACAGCTCTGATATCGCTGGCAACGGGACTTGGTAAGACATATGTGGCAGGTAGGTTTTTAAAGTACATTTATCAGAATCATCCAAATTATCGGGTGCTGATTTTGGCTGATAAGAAAGAATTAATCCGACAATTTGATAAGTCAATTTGGACATTTCTTCCCAAAACAATCTCTACTCACTTGGTTTATGATTCTGAAAAGCCTGGGTTTACCAAAGGAGTCATTCTATCGACCTTTCAGAGTTTTCTGACGTTTCACAAGGAGAATGCTGAACTTGAATATGACATCGTCATTGTGGATGAAGCGCACCACGCTCCAGCAGAAACATATAAGAATGTCATAGGTGAGATAAATCCTAGATTTTTGATAGGACTAACGGCTACGCCATTTAGATCGGATGAAAGAAGCGTAACTGACATGTTCGGTAAACCTTTGATTCAATTTGGCGTTTTGAAAGCTATGGCAAGCGGTTATTTATCTGATGTAGAATATCGTCTTAAAAATGACAATTTAGATTCTGATTGGATAAGCAAGAGCAGCCTAAAGGGTTACACAATTAAACAGCTAAACAAAAAGGTATTTATTCCAGAAAGAGATGAGGCGATTGTTAACCAAACAATGGAG
>CAJQKK010000121.1 GCA_905478895.1 uncultured Flavobacteriales bacterium
GCGGGTGTGGTGAAATTGGTAGACACGCTGGATTTAGGATCCAGTGCCGCGAGGCGTGTGGGTTCGAGTCCCTCCACCCGCACTCTTCAGAAAAGAAACCAAAACTGAAACCGCTTGCAACTTGGTGAATCACCAGATGAAAACGCCAAAATCAAGCCATTCTTATACCGACACATGCAAATCGATCGGAACAACATTGACGAGCTCACCGCTCGATTGACCTTGACCGTTGAGCCCGCTGATTATACGGAACGCGTTCAAAAAATCCTCAACGACTACAAAAAGTCTGCCCAGTATCCCGGATTTCGAAAAGGCAAGGCGCCCATGGCCCTCATCCGGAAGCAGTATGCGGCACCCGTTTTGGCAGATGAGATGAACAAAATCATCTCCGAAAACCTAAGTACCTATATCCAAAAGGAGAACATCGAAATTCTCGGAAATCCTATTCCCGAGACAAGCACCGAGGCTTCGGGGAATTGGGAAAAGCCGGAGCAATTTATCTTCACATTTGAGATTGGATTAGCGCCACAGATATCCCTGGAATTCGGACGAAGCGCAAAATTCACTCGTCACATCATCAAGGTGGATAAGAAAGCAATCGAGGCGGCAACAAAAGACCATTGCAGGCGCCACGGCTCCATCAGCGAACCTGAAGTGGCATCTGATAGCGACCTCATCATGGGGCACTTTACGCAGCTCGACGCTTCTGATCAACCGATGGAAGGTGGCATTGAGAGCGATTCCAATATTGCTCTGGAACACCTCACGGACAAAAAGTCGCGGAAGTTGCTTACCGGGGCAAAAGTGGGCGATACGTTCACATTGGATCCCCATAAAATTTCCCACGGGCATGATGATTTGGGCAAAATGCTCGGCATCAACCACGAGCAAGTCCATGATTTGAAAGGCAATTTTAAGTTTGAGGTAAAGGAAATCAAACGCCTTGCGCCGCATGACAACAATCAAGAGTTATGGGATAAAGTGCTCGGAAAAGACGTGGTGTCGACCGAAAAAGAATTCCGAGAAAAAGTTTCTGAAGAATTGCACAGTCAATTTGACCGCGATGCCGAGCACGTCTTCCGCCGGCGATTCGTAGTCGATTTAATTGAGCACATGAAAATCCAGATGCCCGATGCATTCCTCAAGCGCTGGATTCAGATGAACAACGAGCAGCCTCTGACCGAGGAACAAATGGAAAAGGAGTACCCGAATTACGCCGAATCCATGCGCTGGCAATTGCTTCAACAAGCGGTCATGAAGGATGCTGACATGCGCGTTAGCGCGGAGGAGCTGGAAGAGGAGGCCAAACGTGTGATTGGCGCACAGTACGCTCAATATGGAATGCCATTGGAAGGTGAGATGCTGGACAATTTTGCGAAAAACGCGCTTTCCAATGACGAAGAACGTCGGCGGATTGCAGACATCATCATTGAACGGAAGGTGGTGGATGAACTGAAGCCGAAAGTGACGATCAAGGAGAAGTCGGTCAGTTTTGACGACTTTGCCAAGCTAGCTGCAGAAGTTCGCTGAGCCCAGCGGTTTTTTGAAGTGAGGCATTGCGTGGAATAACGCGTTCATAAATGCCGGTATTCAGGCTGCAAAAAGTAAGTGGATACGATGCCATGTGATGTAATTTTGATGCATGACTGATCGCAACGAATTTATCAAGTTCGCCTCCAAGGACCGCGGACTAAGCAGCCAAACCGTGAGGGACTTCATTTCTCACGCATACGACCAACCCAACAACTTGACTCGAACAGTCATTGAAGAGCGCCAGATGCCCTTCCGTGAAGTGGACGTCTTTGCTCGGCTCATGGCAGACCGTATCATATTTCTAGGAACCGGTATCGACGACTACATCGCCAATGTCGTGCAGGCGCAACTCTTGTTCCTGGAGTCTTCTGACCCGACCAAAGACATTCAGATTTACATCAATTCACCCGGAGGCTCCGTTTACGCGGGACTCGGGATTTACGATACGATGCAATACATCCGTCCGGATGTCGCCACGATCTGTACGGGCATGGCGGCTTCCATGGGGGCCGTATTACTCTGCGCAGGAGCCGCGGGAAAACGAACAGGCCTCAAGCACAGCCGGGTGATGATTCACCAGCCACTTGGGGGTGCCAGCGGTCAAGCTTCGGACATCGAAATCACCGCTCGCGAAATCCAAAAGTTGAAAAAAGAACTTTACGCCATCATCGCCACGCACAGCGGACAAACAGAAAAGAAGGTCTGGAATGATTCCGATCGCGATTACTGGATGATTGCGTCAGAAGCCAAGGAATATGGAATGATTGATGAAGTGCTTGAGCGGAAATAATTCCCGAAAACAACTACGATGAGTTCCACCCCTATAAACTGCTCCTTCTGCGGAAGAGCCAAGGAAGATGTCGATGTGCTCATCGCCGGCGTCACCGGACACATCTGCGGCAATTGCATTGAACAAGCCGACAACATCCTTCAGGAAGAACGAAAAGACACACCGGAAAAGGCCGATTTCCAGCTCAAACTACCGAAGGAAATCAAAGCCCACCTCGATGAATACGTGATCGGTCAGGAAGAAGCGAAAAAGACCATTAGTGTTGGCGTCTACAATCACTTCAAACGCATCGTCTACCCTATTGCTGAAGACGCTGTTGAAATCGATAAATCAAACGTTATTCTGCTCGGAGAGACAGGAACCGGAAAGACCCTCATTGCCCGAACCATTGCGAGAATGCTCGATGTCCCATTCTGCATCGCTGATGCGACAGTGCTGACAGAGGCGGGGTATGTCGGTGAGGATGTTGAAAGCGTTTTGAGCAGACTGCTGCAAAGCGCTGACTTCGACGTGGAAAGGACCGAAAGGGGCATCGTATTTATCGATGAGATCGATAAAATCGCTCGAAAAAGTGACAACCCTTCCATCACCCGTGATGTCAGTGGAGAAGGCGTTCAACAAGCTTTATTGAAACTCCTTGAAGGAGCCGAAGTTAGCGTTCCGCCTCAAGGCGGAAGAAAGCACCCGGAACAGAAGCTCATCACCATCAACACCAAGAATATTTTGTTTGTTTGCGGCGGGGCTTTTTCGGGAATTGAGAAAATCATCGAGCGCAGGATCAAGCGCTCTTCCATTGGTTATCAGCAGGAAATAGCGCACATTGACGACGAGTCCTATTTGCAATACGCGGCACACGCAGACCTCAAATCGTTTGGTTTGATTCCCGAGCTCATCGGTCGCTTTCCCGTCCTGACTCACCTCAAGCCATTGGACGCCTCGGCGCTACGAAGGATCCTCACGGAGCCGAAAAACGCCTTGTGCAAGCAATACATACAACTGTTCGCTTTGGATGGAATCGAACTCAAGTTCGAAGCATCCGGATTGGATTACCTCGTGGAAAAAGCAGTCGAGTACAAACTCGGCGCACGCGGTCTACGCAGCATCATGGAGGCTGTCTTAAACGAAGCCATGTACGAGATGCCCGGAGGCGAAAAGAAGAAGCTAATCATCAACCGGAAATTTGCTGAGAGTCGCTTCTCAGGTGATAAAAATTCAGGGTTGCGCGTGGCCTAAGACTTCCGATGGCGAGGAAAGAAACACCGCTAATGAAGCAGTACAATCGGGTGAAAACCGATTATCCTGATGCGCTGCTTCTTTTCCGAGTCGGGGA
>CAJQKK010000122.1 GCA_905478895.1 uncultured Flavobacteriales bacterium
GTGAAAGGACCGTTCAAATGCGGCTCCAATTCACTCAAGTTGATTTCGATGACTTGGTCAAAATAAGCCTCTGGATTCGAGTAAACCTCAGCGTCTCCTGTGAGGTGCTCTCGGATGCCGTTGGCCATTTCCGCGACATCAGCGCGACCTGTAGCGCGCAAGTAGCGTTCCATGCTATCGTCGTAACCAAAGGTCGATGTGGTCGCTCCAATTTCCGCTCCCATATTGCAGATGGTGCCTTTGCCCGTGCAGCTCAACGATTCAGCTCCTTCGCCAAAATACTCGACGATGCATCCTGTGCCACCTTTCACGGTGAGCACGCCTGCAACCTTCAAAATAACGTCCTTGGCGGAAGCCCAACCCGAAAGTTTTCCGGTGAGTTTGATTCCGATCAATTTGGGAAACTTCAGTTCCCATGGCATACCCGCCATGACGTCAACCGCATCTGCTCCACCAACCCCGACAGCGACCATGCCCAAACCACCGGCATTGACCGTGTGTGAATCGGTTCCGATCATCATTCCTCCTGGGAAAGCATAGTTTTCCAAAACCACTTGGTGGATGATCCCTCCCCCTGGCTTCCAAAAACCAATGCCGAATTTGTTCGAAACCGACTCCAAGAAGTTGTAGACTTCGTTGTTCTTGTTGATGGCTTCTTGAAGGTCTGAATCCGCTTGCACCTTGGCTTGGATCAAGTGATCGCAATGCACAGTAGATGGAACAGCCGCTTTGGCCTTGCCTGCCTGCATGAATTGAAGCAACGCCATTTGGGCCGTTGCATCTTGCATCGCGACTCGGTCCGGTGCAAAATCCACATAGTCCGCACCACGCTTATACGCCTGCTGGGCATCTCCCTCCCAAAGGTGCGTATACAAAATCTTCTCAGCCAATGTCAGGTTCTTGCCTGTCATGCGGCGAGCCGCTTCTACATTCTTGGGGAATCGCTCATAGACCGAGCGGATCATTGCCAAATCAAAAGTCATCTTCTCTTTTCTTTAGTCTGCAAATGTACGCAGTACATTCGCATAACATGAAAACGGAGCTGCTCATTGAAATGATGCGGATCGCAGTGCGATCGATAAGAAGTAATTTGCTGCGCACTTCGCTCACGATTGCGATCATTGGTCTCGGCATCATGGCGTTGATCAGCATGACGACAGCAACTTCTTCCCTGGAGGCCAACGTCACACAACAATTCTCGTCCTTGGGCACCGATGTTTTTACCTTCCGCCAGCGCACTGAAACCGGCGTCAACCGCGGACAAAGAGTGAAAGCGGGTGAGCCCATCACCTACGAAGAAGCACAACGTTTTGCAGCGGAAGTTTCTGATGAGATCACCGCGAGTTATTCGGTTTACGGGACGAGCCAGGCCACGTTGAAACGAGGACAGGAACAGACCAACCCCAACATTCAAATCCTTGGAATCGAAGAGCATTACTTAGAAGTAAGTGGTTACGATTTGGACAAAGGCAGGAATCTAACCCCAAAGGAAGCTCGGTCTTCTCAGCGGCTAGCACTGATCGGATCGGATTTGGCTAGTGAATTGTTTGATCCGTGGGAGGAACCCGTTGGCGCTGATTTCTCGATCGGGTCGCAGCGTTACCAGGTCATTGGTGTATTGAAGTCGCGCGGACAGTCATTCGGCATGTCACAAGACAATCAATGTTATGTCCCGATCCCGTGCATTCGACAGCAATTCTCGGACGAGAACAGAAGTTACCGAATCGCGTGCAAGGTGGATAATCCCGAGCAAATTGCAAGCCTTGCCGAAGAAGCCATGGGGGTCATGCGGGTGGTCCGACAGGACCGACCGGGCGAAGATTTATCCTTTCGCGTGGCCATGAGCAATAGCCTCGTGGACACCCTTCAGGAAGCGACAAGCGGGATTACAATGGCAGCGACCATCATTGGCATCATCACACTTTTTGGGGCGGGCATCGGTCTCATGAACATCATGCTCGTCAGTGTTTCGGAACGCACTCGGGAGATTGGCACACGTAAGGCGTTGGGTGCAACACCGAATGCCATTCGCTCCCAATTCCTCATCGAGGTAATCATCATCGGACAGCTAGGCGGAGCGGTTGGCATTGCACTCGGTTTGGCAACCGGAAATGCCATTGCTTTTTTCATGGAAACCCCTTTTGTGCTGCCCTGGGGCTGGATGATCTCTGGCGTCATTTTGAGCCTGCTCACCAGCATTGCAAGTGGTTATTACCCTGCTCGTCAGGCCGCCAAACTGGACCCCATCGTAGCGCTGGGAAGGGAGTGAATCAGGACGTTTCGCGTTCCAAGATTTGTGCCATTCGCTTGCGCTCTTTGACAATGACCAAGCGCGCCTCTGAAGTCGTTCCTTCAATGGAAGCCAACAGCGTTTGCCAGTCCGTCTCGTCGCGAGCAGGGATTGGCTCTAACGCCACATCTTCCAAGGCTGAGTCAAGGGACAGGGCGAGAAATTCTTCCATGTAGCGCACTTGAAGATTGCAAAGCGCATTTCCGAATCGAACCAACACATCTGGATCAAGTGTAGCTGCCATGGCCGTCCGCAAACGTCGGATGTTTTCGACGTGATTGCGAACCAGCAAAACAAAGTTAGGGCCTGAAGGCAGTAGCGGCGGCAATTCAACGGGTGCGCCCAACGGTTCCACATTCAACACCCGAGAGACATCACTCAGTTGGACGAGGCGATTGACACGGGATCGAAACAAAGCAGGCACCACTGGCTGCCGCATGAAATGATCTCGGACCGCAAAGGCTTCTGCATCCAGTCGTTCCATAACATTTTCGATTTCGATCGGCTCTGAAAGCCCGAGCAAAGCGTGCGCTGTTCCTTTATCCATTCTTATTCAATCCGTGACAGAAAGTGAAGATAAGCCAACAATTCAATTCACCCTCGTTTTGAAGCCCTTCGGTTGTTAAATTTGTAACAAACAGAAGTCCTTATGAAAATGACGACCCTTAGTACTCTCTTGATTGCGGCTTGGACGATGGTAGCTTGCCGCACCGATACGCCTGCCGACTCCAACGCTGATTCGGCTTCAGCGAATTCAACCGAAACAGGACGTGCAGATGCGGCTCCGCAGACCGCTGAAATCTCCGCCCTTTACAAAGACGGAACCAACGATCAAAACAGAGGCGACAAAGTAGGACCCGTTCGCGTGCACGGAACCATGACTTCCAGCACATCAGGGGATGTAATTCTTTATGAGAGCGAAGGAAGAAACAGCTCGGAAGTGGCTCGCACCAAACTGGTCAACCGCTCCTTTGACTTCGGCGCGTTGGAATTGGGCCGCGGTTTTTTCAAAATCAGTTACAACGGCGAAACCAACGCTACGGACATCATCATCAACCCCGATGAGCCCGACCTCTACATCGAATTCAAATCGAGCCGGTTGAGCGCTACAAAAAGCGCTGAAGGGTCCGCTGAGAATACGGCATGGTTCGCATTCCAGACCAAGCAGGTCCAACACGACCAAGCCGTCCGCAAACTTCGTCAGGGGATCAAGGATGCAGGCGCATTTCGCAGCCGTATCGAAGCCCAAATCAAAGACAAAGAAGAAGCGTTTGCCCTCGAGCAACATGCCATGATAGACGCCAATCCCGGTACCTATTTTGCAAAATGGCTGGGTTGGATAAATCCCAAATACCCCACCCTCCAAGGACGGTTTTTTGAAGACATCGATCCTTTGGACAACAGCGCTGTGCGATCCATGGCATTGAGCGACCGCATTCAGAAAATGATGCGCTCATTCAGCGGAGGCACTGACAGCGGCTTCCTCGCCTGCATCGATTTGGTCAAGGCACACTTCGAGCCCAACCCTTTTGCCTTGGAAAGTGTTCTGTATTCGATGCTCGATGGATTTTACAACACTGGAAAAGAAACCATCTGTCAGTACATCCTCGACAATTACATCTTTGACGAAGACTGTGGAGCTGATTTGAGTGATGCCATTCGGCTTCGCGCACAAGGCATCATCAACCTCCAAGTGGGTAAGACCCCTCCGAATTTTGAAATCAACAAGTGGGATGGAGGATCATTGGATCTCTATGAAACCGTGAAGGAGAATCAGTACACGTTGCTCATGTTTTGGGCATCTTGGTGCCACAAATGCGAGCAAGAAATGCCCAACATTGGCCCGATGTACGCCAAGCACGGATACAAAGGGTTTGAAGTGGTCGGAATCAGCCTGGATCAAGTCCGAGCCACCTGGGAAAAAGCCATCAGCGACAACGGTATGACCTGGCCCAACGTCAGCCAATTGCAAGCGTGGAATAGCCCTGTTGTGGCAGATTACAAGGTCACGGCGACCCCAACCTACTTTCTTTTGGACCAGGAGGGCAAGATTGTTTTGAAGCCCAAGCGCTACTTTGAGGTCGACAAATTTTTGAACGAGAATTTGAAGTAACCCGATTCAATCGGTTCAGCGGTCACGCAACATGCTCACAATCACTCCATCTGCGAGACCGACCTTGGGCACCCAAATGAAATCTGTCTCTGCGAACTGGAGGATCTTCAGGTAAATCTCACCTGCCGGGACGATGACATCGGCCCTGTTTCGCTTCAATCCGAACAATGCCGAGCGTTCAGCCAAAGGAACGGCCGATAGCTCTTTCATGATGGATTCGATGGCTGAAACAGACAGGTTAGCGTCTTTTTCGAGCCGGGCGAGTCTGTGGTAGCGATTGATGTTGCCTCCCGTTCCGATGGCCAACCAAGGCTTGTCTCCTCGGCACTCATTCACGAATGCTTTGATTCGCTCCCATTCGCCTTCGGGTGTTGTGCCTTTGAGCATGCGCACGGTACCGAGCTTAAAACTTTTCCAGGCAATGCGCTCATTCGCACGGACAACGGAAAGTTCCGTGCTGCCGCCTCCTACGTCAATGCAAAGCAAATCACGGTTGAATTTGCTGCTCACGTTTTTGAAGTTTTGAAAAATCAAACCCGCCTCTTCTTCCCCACTGAGGCATTCAATCTTAATGTCCGATTTGCGAAAAACAGCCGCAATGACGTCGTCACGGTTCTTCGCACTCCGCAACGCACTCGTCGCGACTGCCCGAAACGCCTCGACTTCCTGCACATCAATGAGATGACGGAATGCCACCATGACCTTCACCAAACTCTTGGTCTTGGCCTTGGATAGTTTACCCCGTTCAAAGACTTCTCCTCCCAATCGCAATGGAACACGGTAATAGGCAATACGTTCCTGCTGATGATTCGCAGCTTTGGAATCATCAATGTCTTTGATGAGCAGACGAACTGCATTGGAACCGATGTCGATGGCAGCAAAACGCATAGCCCTTAAAATTAATGCTTTATTGGTTTCATTATTCAGTCTGTGCATAGACCTGATGCGTCAATTCAGACGCATCCACCCTCTTACTACCCTTCTTTGGTGCGATGAAGGCATTGGAGAAGTGCACGTCCACCTTGCGCGCATGCAAATTGTCCTTGAGCTGATGGTCCAGGTACTGTGCTAAAACCGATTGCAAATGGATGTCTTCAATCGGAACACTCACCTCCACACGGTGATCCAGATTCCGCTTCATCCAATCGGCTGAACTCAAAAAATACTTTGGCGAACCATTGTTCTCAAAATACAGGACCCGAGCATGCTCCAAGTAACGCCCCAACAAGCTGCGCACCTGGATATTTTCACTCATTCCTTTGACACCTGGGATCAACGAACAAATGCCACGGATAATCAAATCAATTCTGACTCCTGACTGGCTTGCAGTATACAACGCCTCAATCATTTCTGCATCGACCAGGTTGTTCAGCTTCAAAATCACACGGGCGGTTCGTCCCTGTTGTGCGTGTTCGGTTTCTCGGCCCAGCAATTCCAAGAACGTCGAGCGTGTTTGGTAAGGGCTGACCACGAGTTTCTCGAAATCTGGACGCTCGTAATTGTTGGAGAAAAAGCTAAAGAGCGTGGCCACCTCCTCGGTGAGCTCGGCGTTGGCCGTGAAAAGTCCAAAGTCACTGAATACCCGTGCCATATCCTCGTGAAAATTCCCCGTACCGATATAGGCGATGCGCTGCCGTTTCCCCTCCACTTTTCGATCGATGAGAAACATCTTGGAATGCACTTTCAATCCCGTCACCCCAAATTCCACCTGTATCCCCGCCTCTTGGAGCACATTGGAAATTTTGATGTTGTGCCGCTCGTCAAAACGCGCAGCCAATTCAATCACCACCTGGACCTCTTTTCCATTGTAGGCGGCATTGACAAGTGCATTGATAATCTTGGAATTGTGCGCCACCCGGTACAGGTTGATGCAAATCCGTTCGACAGTAGGGTCAATGGCTGCCTCTCGCAAGGCGTCTACGACTTGTCCAAAATTGTGGTAGGGAAAATGCAGCAAAACATCGCGTTTCAACACTTGATTCAACATGCTGCTTTTGCCCTGAAAGTACCTGTGCTTATGGGCTTTTCGTTTCGGAAAGACGAGGTCACTTCTACCAAAATCGGGAAATTTCATCAAATCTTTTCGGTTGTGATACCGGGTACCTGAAATGATGTTTTCACTTTCCCCTAAGTCCAATTTATTCATGACCAAGTCGAGCATGGCCGCCGGCATCTCTCGGTCATAGATCATTCGCACAAAATCCCCATTCTTCCGTTGGCTGACGCCATCCGCCATTTTATCCATTAAGGACATGGATAGGTCATCGTCCATGTCAATCTCTGCATCCCGTGTAACCTTAATCGCATGCGCATATAGCCGATCAGGCTGAAAAAGCTGAAAGATTTTATGCAACTCTTTCCGAATCACATCGTCCACAAAAGCCACGGAACGATTGCCTTGCGGCGAAGGCAAAATCACAAAGCGTGGACGGTGCGGTGGAATTTGGACGAGGGCATATTCTTTGGTCACTTTTGATCCATATTGGGTCTCCAGTCCTACCATGAAATACAGAACACCATCTTTCAAATCTGGAAACGGACGGCCTTCGGTGATCATGATCGGAACCAAATGCGGTCGAATTTGCTGCTTGAAGTAGTTGGCTACAAAGTCCTCTTGTTCCTCAGAGAATTGCTCTTCATTGAGGATTCTAATCCCCTCCTCTTCCAGGGCCTGTTCCACCCGTTCGTATGCCTGATTGTACTCACCCTGCAGTTCCACTACTCGATTGGTAACAGCTTGCAATGTGGATTGTACGCCAAATCCTAAAGTGGTCATACTCGATTCATCCACTAATAACGCGCGTTGCAAATTGGCAACTCGTACGCGGAAGAATTCATCCATATTGTTGGAAAAAATCCCCAGAAAGCGAACCCGCTCAATCAAGGGATTATCGCTGCGAACC
>CAJQKK010000123.1 GCA_905478895.1 uncultured Flavobacteriales bacterium
CCAACCGAATGGCTCACCGAAGGTGTCCTGATAAAACCCCTCTGTTGAAGTCAAGGATAGTGGAGAGGTAGCATCACCGTACACTGCAGAGACCTCATCGAGTGAAGTGGCGCAGTCTGCATATACACGGTACGTGATCATGCCGTCCAAATCAGCAATGCCGGTCGTGCTGTGGTCTTGGTATTCTTCAACAGATATGCCCGTCAGTTGAGCATAACTCGTTCCGAAGAACAGCACCGAAAAGATGAGAGGTAAAAAGTGTTTCATTCTGGAGTAATTAGTAAATCGAATTTCGTCAAATATAAAGATTCCAAAATCGGAGCAGCATGGAAGGCTCAAAAAAATAACCAAGACATATTCACGCTGAACTGTGAACAAGACAAGGGGGGCCTGAGCCCCCCTTATCTTTCGAAAAAATCAAACGATTTAAATCAGTTTTTCACAAAAGCCTTGGCGTAGTAACCATCCTGAGATTGACATCGCAAAACGTACATGCCATTGGACCATTCCGAGGTATTCAAGGTCCACGCTGTTTGTCCAGCATTGAGGTTAAAGTCCTCCATGATGCGACCTGCCGCATCTGTGATCACAAATTGAGCATTCGCAGAATTGGATGGAAAGGACAACATCAATTGTTGACTGAATGGGTTGGGGTACGCTTCGAAGAGCGTCACGTCCAACTCATAAACATTGACAATACAAGTAGAGCACTTGTTAAAGCATACTGCCTCCAAAATTTCCGCCTCACCGCTGCGCTCGTGAATGCGGTTGTAGGCTCCAAATCCATTCGGAAGGCCGCATCCGTCTGTCTCGAACGTTGCAATTTCCTCATTGTTTTCGTCCAATTGAACGCCTGACTCTTCAAAATAATCGACACCTTGGTCTCCCATCGAAGGATCGCCATTAACGAACTTGTACAAGATTGTGGAAGCACCCGAAACGGTCGCCGTCGTCTCATACACGCCATTGGCATCATCATCCGTCAATTGCAACCCTCCCATTTGCCAGTTCGGGTCTGTGAAATTACCAATGACCCAAATGCCCCCGGCATTGACTTCTTCTTCAGTCATGTCAACTCGAAAGGTTACATCCGCCGGGTCTGGGTTCTCAACGCATTCTGCATTGCATGAGTTGTAGCACACTTCATACACTAAATCCTCCGCACCCACAGAAAGCAATCGGTTGTCAGAGCCTTCTGCGGCACAGTCACCGATCACGAGTTCGTTGTCTACATTGCCGTCTCCATTGCCACTCCAATCATTGCCATTGACGAACTTGAATTGAATGTCGCCGGCTGCAACAGGCAACACCACTTCCCAAATACCATCTCCATCGTCATCACTCAATGGGTTCGCATTGGGCGACCAACCTTGAAAACTTCCCGCGATATGCACTCCATTGACGGAAACGGTTTCTTGGGTATTCATGTCCACGCGAAAAGTCACATTGGTTGGGGAAACACACGTTCCACAATTGTTGAAACAAGGCGCCGCTCCAGTAAGGGAATCACCATAGAGCACCATATTCAAATCGCTTAACGGGTGTATCCGGTTGCCAAAATCATCCGCACAAGCTTCGCCTGAGAGGTTCTCATTGGGATTGGACCACGAATTGCCATTGATGAATTTGTACACCAAAAGGCCTTCTTCAATGGAATCCGCATGGAAGGAGACCATGGCTTCCCAAATTCCGTCTTCGTCGGCGTCTGCCAAGGAAGTCCCTGCCGGATCCCATCCTTGAAAGTTGCCTGCAATGTGAACGCCATTGGGAGACACGGCACTTTCGACGCTCATGTCAATCCGCATTCGAATCGTGGACATGCCACAAGCCGCGCAACTTCCGAAGCAAACAAGACTCGACGCCTCAGTCGCATCCTCAGCAATAATCAAGAAACGGTTGTCATTTCCTGCGACTTCCACTTGGCAGGTAGGAGGAACATCTTCGACCGAATCCCAGCTCATACCATTGATGAATTTGTATTGGTGAGTGCCCGGCGCCAAATCAAGTGTGACCTCCCAAACACCATCCATGTTGTCATCGCTCAGCGGCGTTGCCATGGGGTCCCAACCTTGAAATTCACCAGCGACGTGAACTCCGTCAGCCGATACGATTTGTTCGTTCATATCGACCTGTAAGGTTACCGCAACCTGCGCATGAAAGAGCGTTGTTAGCATTGCGAAGAATGCAAGTGTGTATAGTTTTTTCATGGAAATAATTGTTACCATTCGTTAGATGTGTACAACAGACACGAAGCAAATGTAAACGGATACCTATAAATCCAATTAAACCTGACTAAAAACTTTTCAACCCTGCCTCACATCAAGCCATTGGGCTCCAATTCGAGGGTCTCCCCACACCAAACGCTTGAAGCGGATCCAACAAATCCGAGTTCCAGGGAATGGAAATGCCTTTTCGGTGGTCAAAAGAAACCATGACGGTACTTGCAAATGCGATCAAGACACGCTCCTCGCCGACCATTTTGAAAATTTCATACGCCGCCTCCATGCTCTTTGTACCGACACGTTCGATCCAAGTCACAATCGTCACGTCGTCTTGAAAAAAAATAGGTTGGCGGTAATTGACTTCATGCTTCGCAATGACCATTCCAGCCGAATTCCAATCCCATTTCTTCCCAACGATTTCCTCGAAAAATTGGATTCTACTTTGCTCAAAATAATTCAAGTAAGTAGCGTTATTGACTATGCCCGCAGCATCGATGTCCACAAACCGAATTTCGGGCTTGTATATATGCGCTTCTGGCAAATGGTTTGCTTTCATGCGATAAAGGTACACGGCTCGTACCTTCGTCGCATGATTGAATTGCATCAACTTTACAAAATCATCTGGTCACTGCTCCTCTTGGCTTCAAGCATTCAATTTGGAATGGACACCGCATCGGTCACCCACTTCTCCGCAATGATTGCAAGTGCCTTGCCGCTTGTTGGGGTTTTTGGTTCCGAACGCAAAAGTCTGGATCAAGGATTTCTATCCATTTTGATGATGACCATCTGTTCCGTGTCTGCAGCTATCGCATTGGCGCAATGGAAGGTGCTGGGGAATGGTGCGCCCTTTGACGCGCTTATTCCGGTCGCTTCTGGAATCGTATGGATTTTACATGCCCGGCGAAAGAAATCCCACTAAGGCACGTCGAAAGGGCTTGGAATTGGAGCGCATTCGGTGAAATCACCTAGGCTTTTCAACAAAATGCATAGGTTTATCCACGAAATGAGCTGTAACCCTTGATATACTTGGATTTGCTCCTATATATTTGGCGCAGTAGTTCAAATCATTAAATCATACACCATGAACAAAGCAGAATTGGTCGATGCAATGGCAGCAGGAGCCGGCATCTCAAAAGCAGACGCGAAGCGCGCTCTGGATTCTTTCATTGACGCAACAGCTGGAGCCTTGGGCAAAGGAGACCGCGTATCCCTCGTTGGATTCGGTTCTTTCTCTGTCACGCACCGAGCAGCGCGTAAAGGCCGCAACCCACAGACGGGTAAGGAAATCACAATCGCAGCAAAGAACGTTATCAAGTTCAAGGCTGGTGCTGAGTTGAACAGCAAGGTATAATCGCCTTTTGTTCTTCAAAAAGGCCCTGCGGTTTCCGTGGGGCCTTTTTCATTTTAACCATCTACCCACAGAATAGCCCACCATGGATCCGCGGTTCGCTGCTTTGCTTCCATTTTTGAGCGATGAACGCGTGAGTCGTTTCAATCAAGTGCTTGAATCGAGAACTCGGCATATTTGCCTGGTCCTGGAAAATGTCTATCAATCCCGAAATGCAAGTGCTGTGATGCGCACGTGCGATGGTGTCGGAATTCAAGACGTCCATCTGATTGAAGACATCAACCCATGGGTATTCAATCGACAAGTTTCGAAAGGCACGCCTTCCTGGCTGACATTGCATCGTTATCGAGAAGCATCCAATCCGACGGAAGCCTGCATTGAACAGCTGCAATCGAGCGGATACGCCATTGCGGTAACTTCTCCGCACGCGGACGGCCTAGAAGTTCACGAATTGCCAATAGACAAACCCATTGCCTTGGTCATGGGCACGGAATTCGAAGGTGTCAGCGACACCTTTCTCGCCGCAGCGAATCACCACGTGTATATCCCCATGACTGGATTTGCTGAGTCCTTGAATATCAGCGTTGCTGCCGGCATTATCATGCAAGATCTTGCGCGCCGTTCGCGCACTTTGCCCCTTCGCTCTTGGGCCCTCTCAGAAGTGGAAAAAGACGTATTACGCGCTGAATGGGCCATGAAAACCGTGCGGAAATCGGACGTCATTCTGAAACAGCTCAAAATTTGCCTCAATACAGGCAATTCCCTGCCTTAACCTTTGGCAATTCACACACAATAAATCGTCGATTTCGAACGACCTTTGGCGGCGATGAAACAGGCAGAAGCTTTACAGACTAGCTACCGGGACTTGCTGCGAATGGCGTTGCCCATTTCAGCGGGCACGGCACTGCAATTTCTCGTCCTTCTCACCGACAACTTCTTCCTGGCTCGACACAGCGAAGCCGCAATCAACGGCGCTGGCAATGCCGGTTTGGTTTACATGACACTGGAAATGCTTGCTGTGGGAAGTTCCGCTGCACTCCAAATCATCATTGCACGAAGAATTGGCGAAAACAACCGCCCCGAAGCCCTGCGAACCCTTAGAACCGGACTGCTCATTCACCTGGGGTTAGGAATGTTCTTATTGGCGCTTGGAAGTTCACTCAATCAAGGCCTTTTGGGAAGTACCATTCAGAATCCAAACATCCGGACGGTCTTCGAATCCTACTTCGGGATTCGACTCCTCGGGTTTGTCCCCTTTTCGATCCTACTCGCACTGAATGCATTTTATACTGGAACAACTAAAACACGGCCTATCTTGATTGTTGCTGCAGTCACTGGCTTCATTAACATCGTTTTGGATGCCGCTTGGGTCGAAGGCTGGTTTTGGACAGAGCCGATTGGCGCTATGGGGGCCGCTTGGGCTTCATTGGTGGCAGAATCTTCAGGTTGTTTGGTTTCGTGTTTCATCCTTGTTCGAATCGTTCCTGACATCTTCACATCACAGGCTCTCTTGGCACGAGCGAAGATGAAGGTATGGTGGGAACTGGCTTACCCACTGATGGGCCAGTCGTTGATCACCATTGCCACTTGGACTGCGTTCTTCTTCTTTGTGGAAAAAGTCGGAAGCCTTGAACTCAAGGTTTCCCACATTACTCGAAATTTCTTCATGCTCGCCTTTATTACGGCACAAGGCATTCAGCAAACCACCCGCACCTACGTTAGCGGATTGATCGGAGAACGGCGCATATTCGAGTTAAAAGCGGTCTTGAAGCGATTGCTGCTGCTCAATGGCGGCGGTATGCTCCTCCTTTGCCATGGGTATATTTTGTATCCAAAGCTTCTGTCCAAGGCTTTTTTCAATGATGCTGTTGGACTTGACGCAATGCAAAAGACATTGTTTGTGGTTTTCGTCGGCGTTTCCATCTATACCTTCTCGGGCATCATGTTATCTACCATCCAAGGAATGGGAAAAGCCAAACGAGCGTTTCGGATTGAATTGATTGCCGTCACCGCTTATATCCTAAGCGCGGCTGCGCTAACGCTCATATGGCCACAACCCATTTGGATCATTTGGTTGGTGGAATGGGTGTATTTTTCGAGCATCGGACTGGGCAGTTGGCTTTACCTGAAAAACTTGAATTGGAACGATTTGTCCCCTGAAATCAACAAAGCAGATGCATCATGAGTAACGCTTATCCCAATGCACCTTTGAAGAAGCCATTGCGCCTCGCATTTTTCGGTACCCCTGAGTTTGCCGCGGTATGCTTGCGTGAATTGAATACAGGTCCTCACCCTATCGTAGCTGTCGTGACAGCTCCCGACAAAAAGGCGGGTCGCGGTCAGCAGTTGAGGTCATCTCGTGTGAAGGAAACGGCAAATGAATTGAAGCTGCCGCTGCTCCAACCCACCAACTTGAAGGACACTGACTTTGTTAACTCGTTCCGAGCACTGGAGTGCGACCTGGCGATTGTTGTAGCCTTCCGTATGCTCCCCGAATCCATCTGGAATGCACCCCGATTCGGGTCCATCAACCTCCATGCTTCTCTTCTGCCTCAGCTGCGCGGAGCGGCGCCGATTCAATGGGCGATTCGACACCGCCTTACAGAGACGGGCGTGACAACCTTTGCACTGCAGCATGCCATTGACTCGGGAGACATCTTGCTTCAAGCCAAAGTGGCCATTGCTCCAACCGAGACGGCGGCCTCCCTGCATGACAAACTATTGGAACTGGGAAAAAAGCTCCTATCACAAACCATCGATGCACTGGCACAAGGGAAACTAACTCCCATTGCACAACGGGCAATGGCATCGGACACAAATCGACTCGACGCTCCCAAACTCAACCGTACAAATAGCCGAGTCAACTGGTCGCAAAGCGCTGAAAACGTGGAGCATATGGTACGCTCACTGACCCCATATCCGACGGCTATTTGCCACACACCTTGGGGCGATTTCAAGGTTTTATCCGTCCAGCACACCGATTTCGAGCGCCCCTTACCAACGCCCGGTGACGCGTGCATAGCCGACAAGAGACTTTTCATTGCCTGCACAGATCGCTGGATTGAACTCTTATCAATCGTTCCCATTGGCAAACGAGCCATGGAAGCCAGTACATGGATCAATGGTCTTCAGCCTGAAAAGAGGGAATCACTTGGAAATTGGAACGAGCCACGCCTTGACCAATGTTGAAAGTGGATTATTTCATTCTTCGCATGAAATCCAAGGCATGCGTTCGATGACCGTCTCTCCAAATGCCATCCTCCCGTAGCGTGTCCATGATGACCTCGCCCGCAGCGTGTAAAATGGTCCGTTCATCTTTCAAAATGCCCACGTGGATGATTCGTCCTTCATCGTTGCTGAAAAAAGCCAAATCTCCACTCCTCCTTTCACTCCATCTGACAGGCTGGCCTTCCTGAGCTTGTTGACTCGCATCCCGCGGCAACCGTTGGCCACAAATTAAAAAGGCCACTTGCATTAGGCCGGAACAATCGATGCCCCATATGCAGCGACCACCCCAGCGGTACGGAGCCCCGAGAAATGAGCAAGCCGCCTCCAATGGATTTTGATAAGCCTCAAACAGTTCATCCATTGAAAAAAGTGGGGTTAGAGCAATTCCTGCAAACGAACCGTTTGACGATTCATCCAAATGAACAATTGAGCCGGCAGGCAAATGAATCACACCTCCATCCTTGCGAACCCAAGGCGACGTGGGGGCTTGTATGCGGAAAGGCTTTAATCCTTGATTGTCCTCCTCATCTGCATCGAACCTTCGCCATTGTTTTCGATCGGACCAACCGCGATATCCATCGGCCACCAATTCAATTTGAATCCAATCCTTCTCCCCCGTCTCCAGCATGTACGCCGCTTCTCCGGCTAATGCTTCTGAGCACATTTCCGCGGTGTCAGTAGGTTTTGTTCGAATCGGAGCGCACGGCACCGACAGGACCAGGACTTCTTTCTTCGGTTGCATCACAACGTTTCGACCATGAGGGCCGAAGCACCGCCACCGCCATTGCAAATTCCCGCTCCACCCTTGGACAAACCTCGGTTGCGAAGGGCATGAATAAGGGTAACCACAATTCGGGATCCACTTGAACCCAGCGGATGACCGAGGGCCACGGCGCCGCCATTGACGTTGACCGATTCAGGGTTCAACTTCAATAGTTTCATATTGGCAATTCCTACTACTGAAAACGCCTCGTTCAACTCCCAAAGGTCAACATCCTCCTGCTTCCAATGCGCCTTTGACAGTGCCACTGGAACCGCTTTTGCGGGAGCAGTAGTGAACCACTCCGGCTCGTGAGCGGCATCCGCACAAGCTACAATTTTTGCAATTGGCTTGAGTCCAAGTCGACTGACAGCCTCTTCAGACGCCAAGACCAAAGCACTTGCACCATCATTAAGGGTAGACGCGTTTGCTGCCGTGATCGTCCCCTCTTTTTGAAAGGCGGGACGCAAGCCTCGAATCTTGTCCATTCGAACCGCCTTGAACTCCTCGTCCTCTGAAACCTCAATGGCATCGCCGCGGCGCTGCGGCACCTGTACCGGAATGATTTCCGCTTGAAAAGCGCCTGCTTCCCAAGCCGAGGCGGCACGTTCATAACTGGCGATAGCAAAATCATCTTGGGCTTCCCGTGTAATGGAGTGTTCTTTGGCACACAACTCTGCACAGTTTCCCATGTGCGTCGAATTGTAAACATCCGTCAGTCCATCGAGAAGCATTCCATCTTGCATTTTCATATCCCCGAACTTGGACCCGGTTCGGCCTGAGAAATAGTGCGGAACCTGGCTCATGTTTTCCATGCCTCCAGCGACAACGACATCGGCGTCGCCCAACGCAATGGACTGGGAAGCCAACGCGATGGACTTCATGCCACTCGCGCATACTTTATTGATGGTGGTGCATGGAACCGAATCCGGAATGCCTGCCGCCATGGCCGCCTGACGAGCAGGAGCTTGACCCAATCCCGCCTGTAGCACGTTGCCCATCATGACCTCCTGCACTTCACTCGGTGCAATGCCCGCGGCATCCAGAGCACCCCGGATTGCTACAGAACCCAGTTGAGTTGCAGGGACGGTTGATAATGACCCGAGGAAGCTTCCCATGGGGGTTCGGACAGCAGACAGGACGTAAACGGATTTGCTCATTTCAATTGTTTTACCCTGCGAATTTAACAGGTGTTGGGTGGAGTTCGCCATGAAACACAAGTTTTGGCATGGTGATTGGGTAACACGAGATGTTAAGAACCTGGCAATCTGCGCCAGAGAATTTGGTTTAGGTTAAGTGAAGCATTGGGAAACGTCCCAATGCTTTTCTTGTTCTTAGCTGAAAATCAAAGACATACTAATTTGCCATTCCATTTTATCGTCCGCAATTGAAACATTTCGCCCTCACCCATCGTAGGAAATGAACGATTCTTACAATTCGAAATCATGTCCATAACCGGTATTCCCATCCCCCAAGCGCCCAGTGCTTTGGAACAGTACAAAACCTTGATCAGGCACGTACACGGTGAACCGGTCATGATCCGGAGAGCGATGCGAATTGCATTTCGAAGTCTGAACCCCAAAGAATCAATCGAATTGAGAGATTGGCTGGAAGGACGTTATCAGCTTTAATAGCACCCCTGCAAAACGCAACCCAATCGGTTGCGTTTTTTGCGTCTTTTATTTTCTAGCAGATCCCGGCCGCTTTTTAGGACTCCTGTCCTGGCTTTTTTCGTTGTGCAGCTCACGCTTCCAAGCGGGCACTGCTTTCGGGCCCTTGCCCCCTTTCATCAGGTTCAAAAACTCTTGCGGAACCCGAGATTTGATGGCCACCTTTTCGCCATCCGGCCCCTCAAGATCAACACCAAAGAGATGCAGACCTGAGCGCCCCATTGGGTCCGGAATTTCCTTTCCTTTTCCGAGCAAATAACATTCCAAGCGACGAAGCCCAGCCATCAAGACAGGCACTTGGTCAAAGCCAACGGACATCTTCAACATGGTATGAGACGCGGTAGCACGCATCGTCCGGTATTCAAATTCAAATTTGTCCTTTCGCTTTCCATCCTCATCCTTGGAATAGCAAAAGAGCACATCGTCTGCTGGCAGATGGCCTTGGATCACCACGTACATCCGTTTGGTGAATTGGTCCCAATGATCTTGCAAGTGCTTGCGCCAGCGCAAGTCCTTCGCAATGATGCAAACGCCCGAAGATTCTTTTTCAATCCGATTGACGAACTGAATCGCGTTGAGGTTGGACCGATTGGCCTCCATCCATTGCTTCATCCGGGTATAACTCGTCTTGACCTGTGGTTTTGGCGAAGCAAAGACCATTCCAGCAGGCTTGATGTAAGCCAACAAAAAGTCATCCTCGTAAACCACCTCATATGGCGGCTTTTCCTCTTTGGTCATATTCGACTTGTTCGCCGAACTCCCCCCCAAATCGAAGTCCTTAGGACCGCTTTGCTTGCTCAGTGATGTCCAGGATACCATTGCACCAGCCTTGAGTTCGGACGAAGGAATGCGCAGCGCATTTCCATCCACCGCTACCGCTCCTGACTTGATCGCTGTGCGAGCGCGGGTCCTTGTTGCGTAGCCTGCATTTTCCATCAAGAACTCCAACAGCGTGCCATCCGACTCCACACGTTTACTTTCCATGGTGCGAAGTTACTTCATCGATGCGCAATAGTCGCGCCGCATCTCCCATTCCATCGATCAATCTTCCGCGGGAGTTGACGAACTCATGGTATGAAAGACCTGCTGCACGTCGTCATCTTCTTCCAATCGCTCGATAAGCTTCTCCACCTCTGCTGTTGCTTCCATGTCGAGCTCTTTCGTTGTGTTGGGAACCCGCTCTAATCCGGACTCTACAATCTCTGCTCCATCATCTTCCAACTTCTTCTGCAAAGAGCCAAACGCTTCGAAATTGCCCGTGACGATGAATGCATCTTCATCCGCCTCAATCTCTTCTGCTCCAAAGTCAATGAGTTCCAATTCCAACTCTTCCTGGTCCAAGCCTTCCGCCTTGATTTTGAAAAAGCACATGTGATCGAACATAAACTCCACACTTCCAGACGTGCTCAAGTTGCCATTGCATTTGTTGAAATGGCTGCGAACATTGGCCACAGTGCGATTATTGTTGTCAGTTGCCGTTTCGACGAATACAGCTACACCATGCGGAGCATACCCTTCGAAGTTGACCTCTTTGAAATCGCTGGTGTCCTTGTCGGTTGCTTTCTTGATTGCACGTTCCACATTATCCTTTGGCATATTGGCTGCCCGGCAATTTTGCAAAACCGCGCGCAGCCGAGGATTCATATCGGGCTCTGCGCCGTTCCCTTCCCGGATGGCGATGATGATGTCCTTGTTAAGCCGAGCGAATGTTTTGGACATTGCCGCCCATCGCTTAAACTTCCTTGCCTTTCGAAATTCAAATGCTCTTCCCATATCAGAGGATGTGTTCTTAGCAAATATCGCAAAGAGAATGCAACATCTTTCCATACCTGCCGGTTATTCTCTAACATTGCCCTGAACATTTTTTGAAGAAGCAACCCATGCATACCGGCCTCCTTTCTTTTTCATTTTGCGCCATTGCTTTGATGGCCTTGGCCTCGGGAATGGTCGGTTGCAATTACAATACCGAACAACCTTGCAGCGACCGGACCGCAACGTACAATGCAAGTGTCGCCGCGATTTTCAATGCCCAATGCGCAGGTTGTCACGGGGGAGAGAATCCCGAGGCGGGTCTGGCCTTGGACAACTACCCATCGTCCGTTGATGCGGTTCTTTCGGGCGACGTCATTGACCGCATCAAAAGGGAATCCGACGATGCGCTTGTGATGCCTCCCAATGGCAGTTTCCAAACGTGCGACATCGCTTTGATAGAGCAATGGGCTGAGGCCGGTGCACCTGAATAAGAATGAATGCCATGAAAGTCATCTTGATAGCAACGATGCTGGTCGCAAGCAATTTTTGCTCGAGCCAGCAATGGATCACCCGAAACGGTAGCGTCGAGTTTTTCTCCGCCACCTTCGTCGAAAACATCGAAGCAACCAATGAAATGGCCTCGGGACTGATCGCAAACGACGGGCGTTTTGCTTTTCGTGTGCCCATCCTAGGCTTTCGGTTCGAGAAAGCGCTGATGGAAGAGCATTTCAACGAGAATTACCTCGAATCCACACGCTTTCCTAATGGCACTTTTGAAGGAGCAATCGCAAATTGGAGCGACGCGTTGCAAGACGGGCAATCGCACACGGTCAAGGCGCAGGGCATTTTAACCATTCATGGTGTAGCCGCTGAGCGCGAAATTGAATCGACGCTTCAATGGGACGGCAAAGCGTGGATCGTTCAATCTGCATTTACCGTTCTGACAGCTGCGCATGAGATTCCCATTCCAAAGATGGTTCGAGAAAAAATCGCAGAAGAGATCTCCGTCGATGTACAAATGACCCTCTCGCCGCGATGAACACCTTTTCTACATATTCGTTCTTCTGCTGCTCTCTGCTATGCATCGGCTTGTTGGCATCATCCGTGAACGAAGTGCACGGACAGAGCCTCTTGGACGACTTGGGACCAAGTGAATTAGCCGTGCATCCCGTCTATGCAACGTTCAAGGACACTAGAATCATCAATGTTCAAAGCAATGAGACTCCCGGTCAAAACGTCATGCACTTTGTCATCGCTCACCGCTTTGGTCAAATCAACGAAGGGGCATATGCCTTATGGGGCTTGGACAACGCGAGCATGCGCATGGCGTTTGACTATGGGTTAACCGATCGACTGTGTTTGGGCATCGCGCGCAGCACCTTTCAGAAGACATTCGAAACTTCATTGAAATGGAAAGCGTTGCAACAAAACTCCGATGACAGCGTGCCTTTGGGCATCACCTTTTATGCAGTGGGGATGGCACGAGGTGATTCGACGTTTGCCGAAACCGCCGCCAACCGGACATTTACCAATCGACTGAGCTACACTTATCAAGCAATTATCACTCGGAAATGGAGCGAAAAATTTAGCACGGCGGTTGTTCCCTCATTCACCCATCGCAATCTGGTAGAATTTATCGATAACGCCCACGATCAGTGGACGTTTGGTGCGGGTGGTCGCTACAAATTGGCCCAACGGATTAGCCTGAATTGTGAGTATCACTTCCTGCTGAAAGGATTGAAGGAATCTGCACAAAACAGCTTGTCGTTGGGGGTGGATATCGAAACTGGCGGGCACGTTTTCCAACTGCACATCACCAATTCTAGGGGCATGTTCGAACGAGCCTTCCTGACCGAGACGACGGGACGATGGCGAGACGGTGCTTTGTTCTTTGGATTTAATCTGAGCCGAGTTTTTGACTTTTGATTAAAATGGCATGAACTTTGTCATTGAAAGATTATCAATGAAAACCTCACGCCTCATCCTTCTGCTGTTCTTGTCTGGTGTCCAATCGCATGCCGTGGCATCAACTTGGATGAATGCACAAAATGATTCAACGCACACAAAAAGCAAACCGGAAAGCGAAGGCTACTGGGGTGGCATATCATTGAGCGCCGCCTCGATGGCTCAATTCCAAGGCAACCTCGAAAATTACGATGCAAGTTGGGGAGCACGCCCCGACTTGGGGATGGTCACCGACGATGCCCTGATCAGTTGGCGCATGGAACTAAACCCCTTCGAATATCGACAGCGTATTCTCGGTGAATTTGTCGCATTCACGACAGGACTGGGGTTTGATTGGTGGCACTTTGGGGTGGACAATGAGCACATTCTCCAGCTTGACGAAAGCACGGAAATGGTCACTGCACTGGAAGTAAGCGGTGACTCCTTGAACATGCAAAAAAATCAATTGAATGCGGTTTACCTCCGACTGCCTTTGCTGATCAGCCTGAGGACCGCACGTTCGGGTAGCAAAGGACTGCATGTTGAGGCAGGACTCGTTGGCGGATACCTTTTGGGACGCTCGTACGAATATGAATACAAGATGAACGGATCAACGAGCAACTTCAAAGAAGACAACTTTCCGATCAATCCGCTGCAAATCAATGCGCGCATCGGCATTGGATTCAAGAATGTAAGCCTTCTCGGCGAAGCCTCGCTTCTTCCCTTCTTTGACGAAGTGCAAACTGACGCGCCGACGATGCATTCGTTCTCATTAGGGCTGCAATTCGCCTTCAACGATTGAGGGCCGAAAATTGCACAGAGCCACTCCAGCCAAAATAAAGATTCGGAGGCCCGTGCTCCCCGCGTTAGCGCAAAATCATGAACGAGCCACGCATCGTGTCTTTGTTGGGGACCGATAAGATGTAATAGTACGTGCCTTCCGCCACTCCTTCAGCACGCCAATTGTTTCCGTAATTGAATCGGTCCAGCACTAGGCCTCCCCAACGGTCATAGATCGTCAACCGATTGCCTGGAAATGACTCCAAATACTTGAACTCCAATTCATCATTGATTTCATCTCCATTGGGCGAAAACACATTGACGAGCTCGATGTCACAACCGACAATTTCCAATTGGACCTGATCCGAATCCCCACAAAGTCCTTCCAAAACGTGTGTCACCTCCAAGACCCCGATGCCAGCAGCCATCAAATCAATTGTGCCTGTTTCCGATAAACAACCATCGCAATTCGCGCTCCATAGGCCATTGGGCCATTCCACACCTGGTTGAAGACCCTCCAATGCCAAGCAAACCCAATCCGGCAAATTAATCGCAGCATCCCGCTGAGGAACCACAATAACCTCAATCGCATCTTGGTCTGTGCACACATCATCAATGGTGTACACAATTTCGTAGATACCTGCGCCGGATGCGGGATCAAATGCGTCCCCGATGAGGCAATCATCACAATCCGAAGACCAGACTCCCCCCACACCTGCCGCTTCGA
>CAJQKK010000124.1 GCA_905478895.1 uncultured Flavobacteriales bacterium
GCTTCCGGATACCCCGTTGCCATGATGGTCGGATCGCCCCAATACACCGTGTACAAGTGCTTGGCTCCTGAAACGATGAGGAACAGCGCGAAGACGATGCGCAGGGCGGTGTGGAGTTTGGGGTTCATGGGGTGGGGGGTGGATTGTTGGTTCGCGAAATCTAATCACTCCTCTCCAATTGGCCGCAGGCACCAGACTTCTTCTTGGGCGCGTGTCACAGCGGTGTAGACCCAGCGAGCGTAAGATTGACGATGCTCGGGGTGATTTTGCCATTCACGGGCACGGTTGCTGGCGGGATCGACGATCACTGCAGGCCATTCGCCGCCTTGTGAATTGTGCACCGTGACCGCGTAGCCGTATGCGACCCGAAGAGCGTTGAAGTAAGGGTCGCCCTCAATTTTCTTTTGGTATTCTTCGTACCCCTCGTCCCCGGGAGATTTGGGAGTGAGTCCAAATCGGTTTTTGATGCGGCGTTGGACATCAACCAAAAGAGCCTGTTCAAGCCATTGGTTTTGGTCGGAATCCCGCAGCCGGCTCGCTAAGATTTTCACATCCAGATCAATGTGGTTTTCTCCTTGAATCGTCCGAATGCGGGCATCCCAAAACTCAAGTTGGACAGCAATTGTTTGCTTGGCAAGTTTGATTTCGGTCGTGCGTTCCTCGATGGGAACGCTGATGATTTGAACAAAACTACCATTGCGCAGCGCCACACCATCAAATCCAATTTCAAGTTCTCCGTAATCGTGCCAACGTTGGTTGCGTTTCACGAGCAACACGTCATTCATGTGCAGCAACCGGTGATCCCGATCCAGCGCCTTTCGAATCCGGCGATTGAATTCCTTCACGCGGTTGTTGGTGTGCGAGAGAATGACTGCATTCGAAGGCTTTTCACCATGGGCCGTCAGGTCCAAGTATTTGGAAACCAACGCAGACTCTGACAGTGGTTGAACCTTGTCTCGCGGATCTTTTGGAAGCATATCACCTCGCTGCATTGCCTGCCGCACTTCGGTTACAAAATTGAGCAAGCTGCCTTCCTCCTGGCGTTTGATTTCATTCAATTCTGCCACGGGAAGGGGAACGCCCTGCACCTCTGCTGGCAACCACGCTTTGAGCAAATTAGCATCCAAAGCCGGACAATCATTTCCCAAGGTGCGAATGGGAGATAGTTGGCCTTGATCGCCGACAAATAAAATGCGCAATGGATTCGCCTCATCCAGTTCCGCCGCGTCAAGGAGATCCTTTAGCAAGCTTCCTGAGCCAAAGCGCATGTCTTTTTCCTCTTCTTCGTTCTTGTATTCCTGGTCACCGACCATCGAAGATTCGTCCACAATCCACAGGGTTGGATGCCCGTTCCAGTCTTGCGTTTTGACATCTGCAAAAAGCGAAAGCTGATCAACGTTGAAGTCCATCGGCTTCAGCTTGTAAATGAAACTGTGAATGGTTTTGGCCTCAATCCGCACAGGCACGTCAGATTTGGGCAAGTGCTTTTCAATCTCCCGTCCCAATACCTCCGAGGCACGGCCCGTGGGTGCTAGGACTTTGACGTCCCAACCTTTCTCCAACAAGCCACTGATGATGTGCGCCACCAAAAAAGTCTTTCCCGTACCCGCAAATCCCTTCAAAATTCCAACGCGCGCTTCGCCCGCTTCTTTGAATAACGGAGCCAATACGGACTTGGCAATTTCTTGATCGGAGGTGAGAGCGTACGGCATGTTGGGTCAGGTGGTGAGTCAAGTTAGGGCGACTCTGGTGCAGTAGCCAAAAACAATGCCAACAATTAGTACTTGAGCGCAGTATTTGATCTTGCTTGAAAGTCTGCTCGCATCAGCTGTTCTCATCTACTGTTGCGTAAAGCAGCATGCCTTCGGCTTCGATATTCATGCTTAAAATTTATCGAATAATTACGGAACAACACAAAAACGATAATTTGGTTAATCATCCTACCGCAGTCATGTTCAAAACGTTCCTGTTCAGCTGAATTTGGGGAACGCCAACCATTTCCGAGTTTTATATTTAGTATATCCAGAAACACTCGTTCCGATGGAGTCTGTCTAGATAGGGATTGGCTCCTGAATAGACACCTTGTTCATAGACAATAAAAACAGAATGTCGAAGGCATTCTTGCAGGGTTTTATTCATACATTCCTAACCAATAAAAATCCAATAGCCAAGAGTTGCTTGGCGCCAACTTCAAAACAAACCGGCCAAAAGAACATTCAATGCCACAACAACTGGACATGTTTGAACCCGAGAGCAATCCTCGGGAGTTCATTAAGATTGCCAATGGTGAGTACATCTACCTGCCTGGGTTCTTTAATGTTCTGCACGCAAAACAATACTTGGTGCAGCTGCAGGATAGCATCCTCTGGAAGCAGGAGAAGATGAATATGTACGGCAGGCAAGTTGACTTTCCGAGACTTACTTCTTGGTACGGAGATGCTGGCAAGCCCTACTCTTTTTCAGGAATCAAACTAACACCACATCCGTGGACAGCGGAATTAATCGAAATAAAGGAACAAGTCGAGGCCTTCTGCTCGACCAGCTTCAATAGTGTGTTGCTCAATCTTTATCGACATGGCAACGATTCAATTTCGTGGCACAGCGATGCAGAAAAAGAACTGGGTATCAACCCCATGATTGCATCAGTGAATTTCGGTGGAGAGCGTGTCTTTCAGATGCGGCACAACAGCACCCAAGAAAGAATTTCGATTACCCTCGAGCACGGCAGCCTGCTGGTGATGCGAGGAGAACTGCAACACCATTGGAAGCATCAGGTGCCGAAAACAAAAAAGACAGTAGCTCCCAGAATCAACCTCACATTCCGCACCATCCGTGGCTAACTACGCCGATATAATCAAGAGCATTGACCAGCCGTGCTTCGATGCATTTTATGAGCAGGCAAAGCTCGAGCTCCGAGAGGTTGCTCGTGAAAAGCAAAAAAAGATATTCCTTCAACTCGAACGCGGAATTGCGCAACTCAGCACCCACGAGCAGCTCTGTAAATACCTCTGGAGCTATGGAAAAATGCATCAGGCCAAGCTACTTGACGCGTTCAAAAAGGTACCAGAGGATTGGTTTTCATCGCCCATTGAAGTTATTGACTGGGGCTGTGGGCAGGCCATGGGATCAATTAACTTATTGGATCATGTAAAAGAATTAGGACACCTGGATTCCATCGAAAGGATTGTGCTTGTTGAGCCCTCTCAAAAGGCGATTGAGCGCGGAACAGTGCACCTTAACACCTATCGGCCAATTAGCAATTTCGAATTGGTTTCACATGCATGCCTCTTCGAAAACATCGTTCCCAAGCATATCCAGACGTCCAAACGTCGAAGGCGCATTCACATTTTCTCAAATATTCTCGATGTAGCGGCCATCGACCTGCGTCATTTGGCTCGGCTGTTGGGAGAGTCGCAGCAGTCAGACGACTTACTCATTTGCGTGGGCCCATTCTATGCCAACAACCGTCGCATGGATCGTTTCTTTGATTTTTTCGAAGAGTCCTGCCTACGAGATGTTTACGCAGAGGAAAAATCTCGCTTTAGACCGGGTAAAGGGTGGACTTTTAAGGCGCGAATTACCGAGCTGAAGCATCAGTCAGATAGTGTTTTCAAAAAGATCAACTTCTATCCAGCTGTTCAGTTTTCTGCTGCTTATGAATTGGACGTCGTCCGGAAAATGAGACTGACCGGTTCGTTGAAGACGGGAACGCAATTTGAAAAGTTCGAAGTCGTCGCGCCCTTCGATCTGGGAGGCCATGTTTATGATGACGTCCAACCCCGATTGGCGGTCTTGAACAACATTATCTGCCGAGGTGTCCCCACGAGAAGCAGCCCAAAACTTGAGCGGTCTTTCTCTTCAGCATTTGGATTGACGAAGCAGCGAGAGGATGACAATGTGATTGAATTTGATGCCAAAAAGGTGTTGAATATAAGTGCATTTGATTTGGAGAAAGCATCTGCGCATTTCAAAGCAGATGCAAGCAAACTTCCAAGTGATGCAATTGCTTGTCAGTTTTTGCTTACGCCACTCGCCGTGGCCCGGATGCATAAAGTTCTAATTGAGGCCATCATTTCAGGAAAGCTCGACACTAGCAAGTCCAAGTGGGACCTCTTAATCGAAGAAAAGGACGTGCCATTCGGACATATGGGGATGCAGGACTTCCTTTCCATGTGGAAAGCGCTCAGCGAACTCGCCGAACCCGATAGCCACCCAATCGACCTTCCAAGCATTCAGCTTCACGTAGTGAATGCGACCGCTTTCAAGGAGTCGCCGCTCCATCTTGGGCTTACAGTCGTGGAAGAGGCGGATGATGCGTTGGATTACGATCTCGTTTTGACGTCATCTATGCTGTCCGACGACGTCGATCAGCTTGATGAACCCAGTAGGTATGAATCAGGTTCTGGGTGTTACTTCAACATATGTTCCGCTAGTAGTTCCCGTTCAAGCAGAAAATTCTACACCTCGGATAGGATACAATACCGCAGCTTGACCACACGGGATGAGCAAGGAAGGGTCGAAGAGCTTGAAAACTTCCAGCAACCACTGGAATTCTTCCTGCAACTTCTTTTTCGGAAAAAGTCCTTCCGATCTGGACAAATTCCCATTCTGCATCGTGCTCTGCGCAATGAGGCCGTCATTGGCCTCCTCCCAACAGGAGGTGGAAAGTCCCTCACCTATCAACTTGCCGCGCTATTGCAACCTGGCATTGCCATCGTCATTGACCCTTTGAAGTCATTGATGAAGGACCAATTCGAAGGGCTATTCGACAATGGCATCGACGGGGCTATTTTCATCAACTCTTCCCTGGATTCGGCGACCAAAAGAAAAAACGAGCGGAGAATGGAATCCTCAGAGGCCCTCTTTGTTTTCCTTTCACCAGAGCGTCTGTCCATGTCCTCCTTTCGTAGGCGTTTGCACAACATGCACAGCTACAACGTGTACTTCTCATACGGGGTCATCGATG
>CAJQKK010000125.1 GCA_905478895.1 uncultured Flavobacteriales bacterium
ATCGAACCTACAGCAGCCTTACGCGAAGCCTTGAATTGAACGTCTTGGCCCGTTCCCAGTAAGGCATTGAACGGACGATAATTGTTATAGCCATAGGCCAAGACCATGAAATAGTAGGTCTTAAAATTCACCAGCCGATTGTCGCCTTGGGCGAAGGCATCCGTTGTAACCCGCATGCTATGAAATATCCCTTCGTCTTGGCCATCGGCTTCGAGGATTGGAACCGACAACTCCATGGTCGGATCAAACTCGTAATTGATGACCTGAGACACTCCGTTTTGAACGTCGCATTGCGCGATCAATCGCGCAGCATCAATGTCACCAAGATCTGAAGGGCTCACCGCATTGTCCCGCAATTGATAGACCAGGTAACCCTCGAATCGATAACTGCGTTGCTCTTCGCTCAAAACGGTTCCATCCTCCAATTCGGTCGGAATCGATGGGTCATTGGCGCTGTATTGCTCTTCATAGTTATTGGAAAGCGGATTCGTGTTGGTCAAATAGAGAATGAGTTCATTTTCCAACTCTTGAATGCTCACATCAGGCGCATCCGGTCCCGAAACAATCTCAAAGCAGTTGTCGAACAAGGATTGCGCCTTGTCATCGGCCAAACGAAGCAATTCAACACTTTCGAAAGGTTCTCCGCCCGTTGCCCTTGCCCAAACCATTCCCACTGTGATATTGTTGTAATCACCGGGTTCGAGGGTAAAGGGACCTGCAGATTGCAAAAACAGTCGGTCACCAGGCGGGTTTCCAGCACCCACCTCGGTCCATGGCTCCACATCAACCCCTGCAGTACCCCACGCATACGGATCCGTGTCGTCCGGAAACATGTAATCGGCCGGAATTTCCAAATCGGCTCCTGTGGCTGCTGTCAAACCGTCGCCACCATAGGCCATGCGCTGGCCGTTCTTCCAAAAACCACGCATGTAATTGTAATACTGCGCTGCAAGCGTCGGCTGGCCATTGATGCCGAAATTCCAGTTGTAGTAAATGAACTTCCGCATTCCATAGCGCTCGTTGTCAATGATTCCATCTCCATAGCCAATGCCAATGCCTTGGTATGGAATGCCCAATGAATCGATGGCATCACTGAAGTTGGTGGTCAGGGGATTGTCAATGGAATCCGCATCTTGGTAAGGACCTTCAAAGAAATCCACCCCCATGGCCGGCGGATTCTCGCCGTATCCAATCGAATAGCTCGTTGCTTCATCGAACGCGTCGCCATTGTATGAGTAGCCCAACCCGCGGTTTACATCCACGCCTACGTAGTCATCCACGTGCCCTCCCAAATCACAGTCTACCCATTGAGCGAAATACGTTTCGGTGAGGGTTTGAGTCCCTTGGTTGATCAATACGTAGTTGTAAAACTGCATATTATTGACCTCATCGTTGGTTGAGAAAGCAAAGGCTTGCGCCCGGATTTCCATTCCAATTGGCTCGCCCTGCGACTCCGAGTGGATGTTTCCTTTGTCATTGAAAATCCAGTAATACGTCTGGTCGCCATACAGCGGCACAGGGTCTTGGCGGCGGCGCTCTGCACAATCAATTTCCTGGAGGAAATCGTACCAGGGATAATCCCCAGCAGACGGATCGTAAAAGCCGTTTCCGTCGTAATCATAAAACGGTGACAGGTAGAAATCTTGGTTCAAACTGACATTTCCGTGCGCTGGATATTCAAAGAAGTAAGACGGAATGCTGTAGCCGGTTGGAAACTGCTCTTCCATGTCACAATCAGGATCCCCTGCACAGTCAAAATACTGCCGATGACGCATGGCATCGGCCCTTTGCGAAATGGCAAATCGATCGTACTGCTCGCAGACTGAGGGACCCACCTCGGCGGCTCCTGTATTGGTCAATGGACCCGGCCAAAAGTCGTTTCCCGTATTTCGATACCGGACCGCAGCCAATTTCAATTGCTGATCGGGGCTGATTCCCCCCAACCACAAAGCACCTCCATAAACAACCGAAACGCCTTCTTCCTTGGGCACCATGAAAGCACCTTTGTCGATGGCCCTGTTGTACCAGAGTGCTCCGGCATTTTCAATGAGAGCGCGAACATTGTTCCATTCCAAATCCCGCAGCGCAGTCGCAGGGGCACACGCCTCCGCACGAATTTCGCCACCCTCTGCCGCATGGGTTTGCGGAACCGGAAAGCCTTTCTGAAACAAGGGTCCACGGTTGGCACCCGTTTGTGCATTCGCTTCAAAACCCATCAAAAAAACAATGCTCCAAAAAGTGAACACTCCCGCAAGTAAATAGCGCAATGAAAAAGGTGATGTCGTCATGATTCCGTGCTTGGAAAGCAAGGTACTGCGCTCAACTTAAAAACAAGACCTTCAGACAAATGGAATCAATCCCGCACTTGTTCCAAACGCATTTTAGAGGTGTAAAACACCCATCCGCATACTTCGTGCGCGGCAGAATCACCTGCTAAGGCATCGCAATATTCCCGTACCTGTTTAGCATGTTCCGACTGCGGTTGACCCGTCTTGTAATCAATGACGTGCCAGACCCCTTCCAGTTGCACGACACGATCGGGCCGCCCAACTTTTCCTGTGGTCAAACGCAATGCCCGTTCGGCAAATACATGGGCATGTGGTGCCTCAAAAAAGCGCTGCATTTCTGGGTGCCGAAGAACCGTCTCGACGGAATTACCAATGATCGAGCGATGCTCGGGCGCAAGCAGGGCCGTGCGCATAAGCCGCTCCTTGATAGCTCCCCAATCTTCTCGAACCACCACCTCGCTGAGCACGCCGTGGACGGCGTTTCCAAAATCCCTCGGGCTCATTTCACCGGCGGGCAGAGGCTCCGACCAGTGTGCTTTGGGGCGAGCCACCAGCTGTTCGTAGGATTGCCCAAGCACTAGCTTTGGATTTAAGCGTTCAATGGGCGCATCGGGCGAAGCTGCTACTTCGGACGAATTTCGATCCAATTGGCCATGCACGGATCGCGCGTTATCCTGAAAAGCTTCCGAAAACTCCTCCTTCCAAGCCTTCCAGAGGGCATGCGAAAGACTCTTTGTTGTCGCTGTTTCTTCCGGCTCACTCTTGAATTCGAGCAACACATCCAAGCGCTCGATGGCGCGAGTCATTGCGACGTAAGCAATGTTGAACGCATCCAATTGCGTGCGACCAATCTCCTCTTCGCGAATTGTGTTCAATGGCGTATCCTTCAAATCCGAATCGCGCAGCAAGGCTGCTGGCAGACCATACGCTGAAGCATCCAACAACACGGGCAGTTCATCCTTGAATTTGGTGAAATCCGAGTCGATGACGGGTGCAATCACCACCGGAAAGGCGAGGCCTTTCGCTTTGTGCGGCGTCATGATTTGTACCGCATCGTTGCCTCCACTGACTCGAATGCTGCGTTTGTGGCCTTTTCGATCCCACCAATCCAAAAATGTGCGCACCGTTCCGTTGCGCTGAACGCTCAATTCTTGAGCTGCTTCGAGCATTCCCTCCGCATACGCGGGAAACAGCCGACCCCACCCCAGGGATTCAAAGCAATGGCCAACCACAGTAGTCAGAGGCTCCGAGGCGTGTTGCTTCATCTGCAACAGCGGTGCGATGGCCTCCATGAGATCAGTCGTCTTCAATTCATGCTTGACAAACGAACGGCCTTCTGAGTCTTGGTAATTCCGTTCATCCAAATGAGATTGGAGGATTTCGGCTTCATTGTGTTCCTTGTGAATGGCACAAAAGCATTGGGTGAATTCGATCACATGTTTGGGGTCCTCAGGCTCCATCGCCATTCGCATCGCAGCAACAACGCCACGGGGAGCAGGATGTCTTCCCAAATGCAAGCTCTCTGAAGTCCAGGGTGTAACGCCGTGATCCAACAAATACTGAGCAAGCAAGGCACCGTCGCGATTGCGCCGCATCAGCACAGCGACATCCTTCAGTCCGAACGCGGAAGGATCTTGTGAGGGCACGAATGTGCGCTTTCCATTGGATTCGCTGAGGCTGCCGCCGGTATGCGCCAAAATGCGATCCAGCACCCAACGATGGCGCTGGGCCATGCGTTCATCGCTATCCTTTTCCACCAGCGAGCGAACGACCACTTGACCCAAAAAAGA
>CAJQKK010000126.1 GCA_905478895.1 uncultured Flavobacteriales bacterium
CCATGCGCGACCAACAAATTGCCAACCTCATTGAACGTGAAACGCACCGTCAGGTGGAGGGGATAGAATTGATAGCGAGTGAAAACTACGCCAGCGACCAGGTGATGGAAGCGCAAGGCAGTGTTTTGACCAACAAGTATGCCGAGGGATTGCCACGCCGGCGTTATTACGGGGGTTGCGAAGTGGTGGATGAGGTGGAGCAGTTGGCGATCGATCGGTTGTGCCGATTGTTTGGGGCGGAATGGGCGAACGTCCAACCGCACTCCGGCGCTTCGGCGAATGCCGCGGTGATGCTGGCCGTGTTGAACGCGGGCGATCCCATCTTGGGATTTGATTTGAGCCACGGTGGCCACTTGACGCACGGTTCTACGGTGAACTATTCGGGAAAGCTGTATTCGCCGCATTTTTATGGGGTGGAGAAGGAAACGGGCTTGATTGACATGGACAAGGTGGAGGCCACCGCCCGCGAAGTGAAGCCGAAGTTGCTCATTTGCGGTGCGTCGGCGTACAGCCGGGATTGGGATTACAAGCGTTTCCGGGCGATTGCCGATGAGGTAGGGGCGTTGTTGTTGGCGGACATCAGCCATCCTTCAGGATTGATCGCTACCGGTTTGCTCGCTGATCCAATGCCGCATTGCCACATCGTGACCTCGACTACGCACAAAACATTGCGCGGGCCGCGCGGCGGCATCATCATGATGGGCCAAGATTTTGATAACCCCTGGGGCCGTAAAACGCCCAAAGGAACCATCCGAAAAATGAGCGCACTGCTCGATAGCGGTGTCTTCCCAGGCATGCAAGGCGGACCATTGGAGCATGTGATTGCTGCCAAAGCAGTGGCGTTTGGAGAATGCTTGGAGCCCGGCTTCAAAAATTACATGCAGCAAGTGATCAAGAATGCCCAGGCGATGGCTGCGGCGTTTGTTGACCGCGGTTACGACTTGATCAGTGGCGGCACGGACAATCACCTCATGCTCATTGACCTCCGTAACAAAGGGGTGACCGGCAAGGTGGCGGAGAAAGCGCTGGGCCGAGCCCACATCACGATCAATAAGAACATGGTGCCATTTGATACGCAGTCACCGTTTGTGACGAGTGGAATCCGTGTCGGCACAGCCGCGGTCACCACCCGCGGCATGAAGGAAGCGGACATGGCGCAAATCGTAGATTGGATCGATGCGGTGATTTGCTCACCAGAAGACGACGCCGTGATTGGCCGTGTGGGTGAAGCGGTGCGCATGCGGATGCGGGATTTGCCTTTGTTTGAGGGGTGATTGGCCTAGCACGATGAGGTCATGTTCGTCTAAGCAGGACAGGGCTTTACAGGTTTTCCTGAATCAAGTTGCTCCACTTCTTTGCACCCGTGGAATTGAGATGTGATGCAATTCAACGAAAAATATAAGCGTGATTTCGAATCCAACAAAAAGCGACTCCGGCAGTTCAAGAAAAATTAAACTTTTTTAAAATGCGTCCCAAAATACTAGGCATTGGATTTCACAAAAACAGGAACGACCACATTAGAGGTAGTCTTGAAGAAATTGGGTTTTTCGGTTCTTGGACCGCAACAACAGTTTGTCGCAAAGAAAAATTTGCACAACTTGTTTTCACTAATCGAAGATCATGACGCTGTACAAGACAATCCCTGGCCCATTTTTTTCAGAGAATTGGACGAAAGTTTTCCAAAAGCTAAGTTCATCTTGACTATTCGTTCCAATGAGAGTTGGTTGCGCTCAATCAAAAATCATTGTGGACATCGTCATTCTGAAATGCGCGAGTTTATTTATGGCTACGGCAACCCAATAGGGAATGAGCGGATTTATCTTGAGCGATACAAAAAACATAATTCGGATGTTTTGAAATATTTTCAGGATCGACCAGAAGACATATTGATAATTGACTGGAGCAAAGAAAAGGATTGGACGAGAATTTGTAGTTTTCTCAATTGTAAACCCCCGAACGACAGGCTGCCTCACGCTAACAAGTTTAAAAAAGAGGGACGTTTGAATCGATTTTTTTTTAGATGGTTGACTGAGAAAGTGAGAAATATGCGCTGATTTGACTCTCGCTCCTTGTGTGCAATTAGAGGGAGATTTTAATTATTGATGAATTCAGCTCGCTCTGGTTGAACATCCCAGCGCCAAGCGTTTGTGATCTCCTGATTTTCTCCTGTATTACGCTTAACATAGAAGTTTGAGTCTTAGTGGCCTTTGTAGCCTAATGATTCAGCAATTACGGAGCAATTTCCCCATAATGTATCAGATTCATTAGTAGTAATAGATTCTCGCCAAGAGTCTGTTTTTCCGCTTTTGAGGAAATTCGCTTTTCTTGGTAAGTTCAACTTTTGCAGTTCATTTTTCTTTCGTGAAAAGGACTGGTTAAAAATTGCTTTTTCTAAAAGGGGTTTCGAAACTTCTATTCCCAGACTGTCAAATAATGTTTGAAGTGTCTTTTCGGGTTTTTCTAATAAACTCTCGTAGCGAATGATGGCCGTTTCATTGTTCTTCTGTTTGCTGAACGAATAAAATTCATTCCAAGAAATTCCTAGATGTGGATGTACTTTCCAGTCGCCGAAAAGAAACGCATTTCTCAGTCTCCTTCGTTGGTTTTTTTTGCCATTTGTTACATGGTCTAAAATCATATAGAATGTTCTAAAAGGAAGGTGTTGATTGAACCGTCGCTTGGCATGATACCTGCTCAGATTGAAGAATCGAATGCTACTAGCGTATGTTTCTCTAGGATCTCGTACGATTGAGATGATATGCGCATTAGGCTCCTTCCTTCGAATCAACGGAGGCGGGGAATGACTTTTGAACACTTCGAACACCCCGTTTCTTTCCAGACCTTCAATCGCTTCCTCTTCGTTGTCTGGTTCATTATAAAATCCAATTACCCGAGAGTCTAAAGCTTCCGCTATCAAGCGTGTCAGCCAGGTATTCCCTGATTTGGGATAGCCTGTAATGATGACTTTGTTCTTCATCAGTAGCCAAATGTTTTGCTCAGTTCTGACGTGCGCTCAAGGACAACCTTGATTTCATCCGTGGTTAGGATTGATTTGTATCTACCTCGCGTGTCATGGATGGGTTGGTTTATTTGGAAATCTCGGTTAGCTTCATGAGACTTGTGCTTGTGTTTTTCACTTGAAAAAAAAGTTTTGTAAGTCCGGTGATATTGCAAAACGTCGAACTTTTTCAATCCAAGAAACTGCAATAAAGCTCGGGCAGTATTTGATTCGTTTTCTATCCAATCTTCAAGTTTTAGATGAAATACATTGGGGTGTTCTAGGTATTCTAGCCCAGCCCTGCTATCTGAAATATAGCGTTCGAGCCCATCCTCAAAAGAAAATCGCTCTTTCAAGGACGCTACGGTATCCAATGGGTTTCTGGTGACAAAAATTCCTTTGCTGTTTGGGTATCGTAAAAATATTTTGTGTAAATGGTGCACATGACGAGGGGTTTTTTCAACCCAATTCTCTTTGCCATTTGCAATACAGCTCCAGTCAAATACGGTCATATCACCGTTGCCTCTAACAAATACGTTGGACTCGTGATTTACCGGATGTACGTCAGGATGATATCCTATGATGCGGTGAGTTAGTGTGGTTCCACTATGTCCACAACCATAAACGAAAATTCTTTTATTCATAGATTTCCGACGGACCTTCTTGAACCAAAGATATTTCAGCGCTACTCGTCCGCTTAATTTGTTTCTAAGTGACACTGCGAAATCTAACTTTTTCCGTAAACTTTGGTTTTTTCTCATGATGTCCAGAACTCCGCTATCCTTAGCAATTCTTGGATATAATTCCATGTTAGCATTGAGGTTATTTGGAGGCTCAGCGTGTGAATGCCAAATTCGGGTGGTTCCACTGATTATGGCTCCATTTGAGCGGCAATTGAACGAAGGGGGAAGCGTGCCAAATGGAATACCTGTTTTGTGAAGAGCTAGAGATAGCAGAGCTTGGTCGCTCTGACAGATTGACTGGTATTTTTCGCAGTATCCATATGCAGTCTCCAAAACGGCACGTGCAAATTCTTTATCAAAATGGACAAAGCCGCTGTTAATCGTTCCTATTCCTGAGTTGTCAATTTTTTCTTGTTCGAAAATGGTTTTCATTCCGCTTTGGAAATAGAATAGGTCATAGTGTGGAGCATAACAAGCTGTAAAAGCATATCGCTTTGCAAAGCTGAATGCGTATGTAAGTGATGCTGTGACGTGCAAGTCAGTGTCACAAAACCAAAAGGAAGTATTATATTTTTTCGAGAAGTGAAGTTGTCCTTCAATTTTTCTGTGGTTGCCAAGTGTCTTGAATGTAATTACTTCGAGGTTTTCAAAGGGCAATCCGGTGTGTGCTACGTCTGTGATTAGAGTCGCCTGAATATCATGGAAAGCGCGGAATGATTTTAGAGCAATAAGGGCCTCTTCAATGTATTTGTCTCCCCAGGCTACGAATACCAATTGAGCCGCTGTTGTGTCTGTGTTTGTCATGATCGTGCGTTATCCTATGTTCCAATTGGTGTTGTCTAAAATGAAATGGGAGCAACCTCTTAGTTTAAATTGTATTAGTGAGCGGTTCATCCTTTTCTATGAGTTGTCGTACAATACTTTTTGTGGTGCTGATGCATAATACGATTCGATATTGCTAATAGGAAGTCGGGTCAATTTTTTTTATGAGGTACTTCAGATCCAATGGTTCGTTCAGTTCGTCAAAGAATTGCTGGCTTTCATGATTACTTTC
>CAJQKK010000127.1 GCA_905478895.1 uncultured Flavobacteriales bacterium
ACCGAGGTACATGCGCACTTTGCTGACATCCTCGCTGATCCGATTCATCAGGTCGCCCGTGTCATTGGCTCTGTAAAATGCGGCGTCCAAGCGTTGGTACTGATCAAATATCCTCCCTTTCAAGTCGAATTCAATGCGCCGTGACATCACGATAATGGTCTGCCGGGTGAAAAAGAGGAAGATGCCTTTGATCAGGTATGCGAGCAGGAACAACAGGGCTTGCAACCCAGCAATGCGTCCCATCCAATGAAGTACGTCTTGTTTGGAATTGGCTTTTTTCGGCGCCTCCAAGAGTGCGCCGCTCCACGATTGCAATTTGCTCAATGTCCCCGGATAGGAGATTTCGGGAGCAGCTTCAAATACATCCGCTTCTGCCATTCCACTCCGAAGCGGATCCAAGAAAATCTCATCTGCATCTCGCAAGGCGTTCACGCCCTCACCAATCAAGGCTGGTGCAAATACGGCGAAAACATTGGTGAAGAAGATGAAAACCACACCGCCCAAGAGCAATAGGGGATATTTTTTGAAATAGGGATTGAGCTTCAGCAGTTCACGCATGGGCTCAGAAGTTGAAGTTCCATGTCACCGATGGAATGATCGGGAAGAGGCTCACTTGATTGGCCTGCAAGTCGAACGTTCCTTCGTTTAGGTTGCCTTCATTGCTGAAGTAGATGAAATAAGGGTTCATTCGATTGTAAACGTTGTAGAAACCAAAGGTCCAACTAGATTCGGCACGAATGTCGCGGTTTTTTTTCTTTTTCGCGCTTTCCTTTTTGGACTTGTCCGGGGTGAGCGTGGCACTGATGTCGGCGCGGTGATACGACGCCATTCGGAACCCATTTCGTGCACCATACACATCGGTGATTCGTCCTTCAAACAAATACCGTTGTATAGGCAGCGTCAGCGAGTTGCCCGTGGCATAGACGAACGCTCCGCCCAGCCGCCATTTTTCGTTTATCTTCCAGTCAGCCACCACACTCAAATCGTGCCTGCGATCGTATTTCGAAGGAAAAATGAGGCCATTGTTGAGGCCATCAAATTCCCGTTCGGTTTTGCTCCACGTGTACCCGATCCAGCCTGTAAAATCCCCCCTCCTTTTCTTCAGGAAAAATTCCAAGCCGTATGACCAGCCCGACCCAAAAACCAAGTTGTTGTCGACGTTGTTGTTGATGTTGTCTTCCGGGCGTGAGTTTTCGCCATACGCCACTAAGCCCTCGAGCGCTTTCCAGTAACCTTCGACAGATGCTTCCCACATGTTTTGTTTGCCAAGATCCGTGAAATAGCCCAGGCTCACCTGCTCTCCCCATTGGGGTCCTACGCGGTCTGAACTGGGAATCCAGATGTCTCCGGGCAAGGAAGTTGTGCCGAGTGACGTCAGGTGAATGTACTGGTAGTTTTGACTGTAACCTGCCTTGATGCTGGACTGCGGTCCCGATTTATACCGCACAGCGAGGCGTGGCTCAAATCCGTTGTAAAATTTAACCAACTCGCCCGGGGCATAGTAGGTCGGAGCCTCCGTTTGGCCTGGGGCCAATGGATTGGGCATGCCATAACGGGTAAACGGTCCAACGTGCCAAAATCCGGACCAGCGCAATCCGCCGTGGATTCGCAGTTTTTCGGTCAAATCAAAATCGTCCTGAAGGTAGAGGCCCGTTTCATGGCTAAACGTTTGCTCGGATTCGCCGGTGTCAAATTCGGTGTCTCCGCTGCGCGCCAGAAAATCGGTAGGCACAAAATCATGGTGTACATAATCGACTCCTGTTTTGATGGAATGCCTCAGGTTGGGATACCAGCTCAACTCGGCGCGGCTGGCCCAATCCTTGATGCCGCTTTCGAAACCGAATTCGAAATCCTCTTGGCCCGCGATGAAAGCAAACTCATATGAGCTGTAAGTCGTTCCGACATTCAAGAACATTTTGTCGTTCACGATGCGATTCCAGCGCAATGAGCCCATCGCATTTCCCCAGGGAATCCGGGTCGAAAATCCGGCGTCTGCGCTGGTGAAGCTGAATACGTCCTGTCCAAAATATCCCGACAAAAAGAGCTGGTCTTTGTCGCTCAAATGCACATTTGCTTTGGCATTCAGGTCGTAGAAGTAATACCCCGTGCCTTCGAAGGCGGTTCCTTTCAACGCGGGCTTGGTGAGCACGTCGATGTACGTGCGCCGGCCGGATAGAATGATGCTGCTCTTGTCTTTTTGCAAGGGGCCTTCCACGGTTAATCGGGAACTGATCAGTCCCAATCCACCGGCCATTTTCCATTCTTTGCTGTTGCCTTCTTTCAACCCGATATTCAAAACAGATGATACCCGCCCTCCATATTCTGCAGGCATGGCTCCTTTGATCAATTCGACATTTTTGATCGCATCCGCGTTGAAGACGCTGAAAAAGCCAAACAGGTGAGAGGCGTTGTAAATGGTGGCGTCATCCAGGAGGATGAGGTTTTGGTCCGGACCGCCTCCCCGCACATAAAATCCGGAGTTGCCTTCGCCGGCGCTGGATACGCCGGGTAAGAATTGCAACACTTTGAGGACGTCGACTTCGCCAAGAAGGGCAGGCAGGGCTTTGATTTGTTCCACATCGACGGATTCAAGTCCGAGGTCGGTGCTTTGGGTGCGGTTGCTCTTCTCGCCGACCACCGTTGCTTCTTCAAAGGCTACCACGACTGGTGGGAGTTCGATGTTCCGCACTGCTGAGCCATCCATTTCCAAGTTGAACCTCACCGTTTCGTAACCAATGAAACTAATCTGGATGACCTGCGCACCTTCAGCCAAGGGCAAACTATAGAATCCATAGGCATTCGTAGAGGTGCCGCGTGGCATGCCTTCGGGAATAATATTGGCGCCAATGATGGTTTCGCCCGTGGCGGCATCGGTGATTTTTCCACTGAGTGTGTAGGGCGTTTGCGCCGAACCAATGGTGGTGAAGAGCCCAAAAGAAATGCAGAGAAAAAATTGAACGATGCGAATAAAAAATGACGCCTGAGACATGTGGGTAATTTTACCTGTTGCAGTGGATAGTCAGTCAGAGAACACCTCCGCTTGGCAATTGTTGAGGCGTAACTTGCAAAAGTGAAACAGCACTTTCAATTTCGGGGCAATTGGGCACAATGGGTGTTGATTTTGTGCCTTGCATCGTGCGCGGAAGACACGGCAGAAGACAACCGCGTTTTTCGTTACAATGAGAGTGCCAATTTGTCTTCATTGGACCCTGCCTTCGCTCGAACCTTGGAGCCTATGTGGGTGATTGACCAATTGTTTGATGGCCTTGTGGAGTTGGATGAACATCTCGAGCTTAAGCCGCTGGTAGCTGAACGTTTCCAATTGGATTCCACCGGACGCGTTTGGACCTTTCAACTGCGGAATGATGTTTTTTTTCACGCCAGCGAAGGGGTACCGGGTCTGGCGACAGGCCGACGCTGTGTGGCTGAAGATGTGGTGTATTCTTTGAATCGATTGCGCGACCCGCGTGTCGCATCGAGTGGGGCTTGGATTTTGGATGCTGTGGATGCGGATGTGCCGGGCAGAGGAATTTTAGCCTTGGGAGACGACACGGTTCAAATCACCTTGAAAGCACCGTTTCCTCCATTTTTGGGTTTGCTCAGCACGGCGTATGCCAACATTGTTCCGCGGGAAGCGGTTGAGCATTTTGGAACGGACTTTCGCTCTCATCCGGTAGGCACAGGGCCTTTTCGATTGGCATGGTGGATGGAGGACGTTGCATGTGTTTTGCATAGAAACCCGATGCACTGGGAGCAGGATGAAAATGGCCAATCGTTGCCATACCTCGATGCCGTTCACATCAGTTTCGCTTCCGACATGGGAGCAGAATTCCAAGGATTGATTCAAGGCAGGTTTGATTTCATGAGCGGATTGCATCCCGCATACATGAGTGAATTACTGGATAAAACGGGCGGGTTGAACCCGGAATATGAGGCTTCTTTGCGCTTGGAAACGGTGCCTTTTTTAAAGACCGATTACATTGGGTTTTATACGGATTCTTCCGCAGGTGACGCTTGGTTTCCATGGCAAGATGCATCTGTGCGCAGAGCCCTCTCCGCAGCGATTGATCGCCATTCGATCGCCCAAAATCTTCGGCGTGGTGCGGTGATGCCTTCCGCTTCATTTGTGCCCCCCGTGTTATTGGGTCAAGAACCTACAGAGGCTCCGGGACAGCGCTTGGAATGGGCGTTGGCGGTTCTTGATTCCGTGCGTGCCGTCCATCCGGAGCCATGGCAGCCATTTCGCATTTCCACGACTTCGGATTACACGGATTTGTGTTCAGCCCTTCAGTATCAATGGGGCGAACTGGGCATTGAAGTCGAGGTGGATGTGGTTTCTGCAGCGGCACACCGCGACCGTGTGGCAACGGGCAAAGCCGCCTTGTTCCGAAAGTCGTGGTTGGCCGATTATCCGGACGCTGAAAATTTCTTGGCCTTGTTTCACTCCAAGAATTTTGCTCCGTCAGGACCGAATTACACGCATTTTTCAGATGAGCAGTTTGATGCTCTATTCGCCTCGGCGATGGCAGTGACAGATCAGCAAGAAAGGCGGGACCTCTATCGAAAACTGAACGAAGTTATTGGTCGTTCCATGCCTGTTGTTCCTTTGTTTCATGATCAAGTCACGCATTTTGTCCGAAAAGAGGTGAAGGGCTGGAAGGTGAGCCCTGTCAATCGGCTGGATTTGAGAGAAGTTCGAAAAGGTGGGATGCCTTAGGACCGAAATGGGAGAAGGCATTCGTCGTGAAGTACTTACCTTGTCGGGAGTCAATGCAAAGAAGTTTATGCTAAGAGTCGATTGCCACACCCATATTTTGCCTCGCCACATGCCCCGGTGGACGGAACGCTTTGGCGGCGGTAAATTCATCCATTTGGAAGAAGGATCACGTCCAACTTCCGCCCGAATGATGGAAGGGACGCGATTCTTTCGTGAAGTGGAATCGAATTGTTGGGACGTGGAACTTCGAAAGTCGGAATACGCAGCGTTGAAAACACAGGTCCAAGTGGTGTGCACAATTCCTGTGATGTTCAATTACAATGCTCCCACAGAACACTCTTTGGAGATTGCTCAGTTCTTAAACGATCACATTGCGGAATTGGTCGCTGCAGACCCACGGCATTACATTGGACTGGCTAGTGTGCCCATGCAAGATCCCGATGCGGCTATTCGTGAACTGCAGCGGTGCAAGGAATTGGGCCTAGTGGGTGTCCAAATTGGTTCCAATATCAATGGCCTGAACTTGTCGGAAGCACGGTTTTTTCCGTTTTTTGAAACGTGTGATCAATTGGGAATGGCCGTAATGATTCACCCTTGGGACATGATGGGTAAAGCACAGATGGAGAAGTATTGGTTGCCCTGGTTGGTAGGCATGCCAGCAGAAACAGCGCGTGCGGCTAGCTCCTTAATTTTTAGCGGAGTACTCGAGCGCCTGCCGGGATTGAGGGTCATGTTTAGCCACGCGGGAGGTTCGTTTTTAACTACGCTCGGCCGTTTCGAACATGGGTTCAATTGCCGCCCAGATTTGGTCGCTATTGACAACCCGATCAATCCCCGTGAGTACCTTGGTAAATTTTGGATTGACAGCATCACACACGACGCAGATTTATTGCGGTATGTGCTTGCACTTCAAGGCTCTGAGAAAATCTGTATGGGTTCAGACTATCCTTTTCCGTTGGGGGATCTCGAACTTGGCACGTACATGCTCGACATGGGGCTTGAGGACAAGGAACTGGAAAACTTGTTCTGCAATGCTGCGATGCAATGGCTTGATTTGAATCGTGCGTCATTCGAATGAAGGAATTGAGTCTGAAATCAGCTGCACAAAAGCAACCCTTCCGGGCACATATGGGTTATTCCAATGAAGCTTCAAGGGGATGAATTCGGAAGATGTAGATTTAATTGAACGGTGCAAGAAAGGACATGCTCAAGCGGAGCGTGAACTCTACCGTCGCTACAGTCCCATGATGTTTGGCGTGGCCATTCGCTATTCAAATAGCCGGCACGATGCCGAGGACATTGCGCAAGATGCCTGGGTGAAGGTTTTTCGTTATTTGAAATCGTTTAGCGAGAACAACAGCTTTGAAGGATGGTTGCGGCGGATAGTGGTGAATACGGCCATAACGCATTACCGAAGACAGAAAAAGCATACGCATCATCTTGATATTGATGAGGTCTATGCAACCCCTCAGGACTTGGAAGCGTTTACTGAATCAGACTACAACAAAGAAGAAATAGAGAAAGCCATCAATGCACTGCCAAACGGGTATGCAACGGTTTTTAAATTGTATGTCATAGAAGGATTTAAGCACAAAGAGATTGCGGAAACGCTCGAGATCGATGTGAATACTTCCAAAAGTCAATTGAGCCGGGCGCGCAAAGCGCTTCAGGTGACGTTGTTAAACATGGCGCGAATAGCGAAAAAGAAAGGATGAGCATAGAGCAATTTGATCAGTATGTGACGGGCATGTTTGCCAATGAGACCGTTCAGCCTCCCGCAGGTGCAGAAGACGCTCTCTTTCAGCGCATGAACAAAATGCGGAAACGAAAGCGCCAAATTCAGGCGATGGGAGCTGCAGTTGTCATTTGTGTTGGCGTTTTGATCGGCGCTCATGTCGCCGGTGACTCACAAAATGGTGCTGCAATATCAACCGATGGGAGCAGAGCAATTGTCCCCAGCACAGCAATCATGGCAACGGATGAAATCGAGCCTGTTCCGCAACACGAAAACTTGAGTCAACCAACAAGTGCGGCTGCGGAAAGCGATCTGACTGTTGCGTCCGACCCCCCTCCGGCGGGAAATGATTTTTCAAATCAAGACGAAGTAAACTTGGAGGAAAAGCGGTCTCCACTGCATCAGATCGATGCATTGCCGGCGACAACAGCCGCATATGATTCCGGTGAAAGGTCTTTGCAGGCTCCAGAAGAAGAAACTTGGGTGCTTCCTGCTGTTGTGAAGGTCAAGGACTAATTTGCGCCGACAATGGGTCGGGATATTACACAGCACCAAGGAAACCGCGTCCAAACTCGAATTTCGAATTTGTTCGGAACAGTATTGTTCGTGTGTGCTGCTTCGGTTGGTCAAGTCAAGGTTGCCCAAGCAGCGCCGGGGGCTCGGGAGGATTCCATTCGTGTGGATGGTCGCATCGTAGTTGTCGACGCTCAGGTTCAATTCGACTCCCTGGTTCGATCACCGAAAGCTGGTCGCCAGTGGGGTTCTTTGAGCCAGATGTTTTCAAGGACTGCCATGCGCAAGGAACCCGTGAAATGGGAGGTCGCCTCATTCGTTGGAGTGGGCAAAGGACCGCTGGAAGGTCCTCGTTGGGATGAATGGACAGGGCAGTATGATTGGTCCTATGCACTGTCGCTTCGACAGGGATGGACCTCCTTTAATTCACAATTATTAAAGCAACGAGGCTGGGAGGCCCTTTTTGGAGCTCAAATGCAGGTTTTGGCACAGCAATTGGGAGGAGCGAATGTGGCACAAATTCCAGATTCCGTCATCGGCTTTATTCCAGTGGCTTTGGATGAAGCTTGGTCCGCTGTTACGTACAAAAGGTACTCCAATGGGATCGAAACGGATACGATAGCGATGGAAGTCCGTCGGAATACTTTGATCGCGGCAAGCTTTGAATTGGGTTTTGATTTGAGCCACCGCCTGGGATGGAGACTGCAAATGCACGCGGGCGGCATGGTCAATAGCCAAGCAAGCCATCGGTTGGACATCGAAGCGCCAGAGCTCGATGGAATTCCTTGGCAAAAGCGATCGGTGGAGGCCTGGCGGTTCATGCCGTTGGCCAGTTTTAAATTTGGTAAGGTCCTCGGTGAATCCAATAACTGGCGCTTGGCTGCTCATGGTGTCATACAAATCGTGCCGCAGAGCATTCAAAATTGTTGGGTTGGGATAGGGATCAACGTTTGTTCAATATCCCCGACGAAGTCCGGGTCACACCGATGATTCATTTTGAAACACCTATCTTGTGAAGGCAATGCGCAAATCAAAGTATTTTTTGAAGTCCCTTTTAGGCTGCGGTTTTTTGATGGCAACGACCCTCGGTGCTGGGCAAACGGTATTGAACGGTGGCTTCGAACAAGTCACAGGATATCCATCTCAACCGGGAGCCATTGAGCTGGCGACGCATTGGCTAAACATTGGTACGGTGGCAAGTGCCCCCGATTTGTTCCATGTTTTGGGGTCTGATGCTGGAGATTTGCCCGAAACGCCAATTGCCCTCGTTTCACCTTATCAAGGCATGGCTATTGCCGGTTTTTCGCCGTACGATGCCATGAATGCAGGCCGCCGCCAGTACATCAGTGGCTCCTTCAGCGATGCGCTCACTGTGGGCCAACGGTACTTGATGACGTTCCAGATGACCAATGGCGAGATCACGGCATTTTCGGATGCGGGGTTGGGGTTGAGTGGCATGGGTATGCGGTTTTCGGAAGGCCCTCTGCAACAACTCGGGGAAACAAGCATTGACCTCCTGCCCCAATTTGTTTTTTCTCAGGTTTTTTACAACCGGGAATGGCAGCAGATTTCATTCAATTTTATTGCCCAAGAGCCGTGGACACATTTTGCTTGGGGTTTGTTTGGAAACGAAGCAGGCAATGTGACGGTTGAGCAAGGGACAAATCCTTCGAAGGTATACTGCTTTGTGGATGCAATTTCACTGAGCCCAGCGACTGCTATCGGCTCAGATGATGGATTGCCCGATCGCGGTCCCAATCCGAAGCCAGGGGTTTCTATTGCGGACTTGGAAGCGGCGCCTTCTTGGTTCGTGCCGAGTGCATTCACGCCCAATGGAGACGGCGACAACGATGTTTTTATGCCGGTTTGTGAAAATGTCTCGATTCGATCATTTGAGGTGTATTCCCGCTGGGGTGAACGGGTCTTTTCAGGATCCAACAATGACGTCCGTTGGGACGGAAATAATCAAGAGGGCAAGCCCGTTGTATCCGGTTCATACGTTTGGAAATTGGATGTTGTTGATCCGAACGGCAAGGTCTTTTCAAAATCAGGATCCTTGTCCTTGATCCGTTAATAGCTGCTCGACATTCTCCATGAGACCTTTGAACGCTCATTTTGCGCAATCGGATGCATTGAAAACACATTCCCCGGCTGCGGAATGGACGCGGAACTCGGAATCTTTCCGGCAACTTTGGAAGTGGGGCGGCAATTGGGAAGGCATTCAAGCCCGCTTAAAATCGCCTTTCTCGGTGGATCTCGATCGTCGGAAAAAGATTGCGGAGGTCCTGCGTCAGCAATACAATCGGGGCAGTGCATCCATGCCCGCAGCCCTAAAGGCGTTCCAGCAAGGGGCGCACGTGGTAACTGCGGGACACCAATTGCAAGCAGGGGGTGGACCGGCGTATTTCCATTACAAAATTCTTTCTGCCATTCGCTGGGCGCGGCGAATCACAGCGGATGGACAAACGGCGGTTGCTGTTTTTTGGTTGGCTTCCGAAGACCACGATTTTGAGGAAATCAAGGCGACACATGGCCCCGGCGGGCAATCCTTCGAATGGAGCCCAGAAGGCGTTGAAAAAAGCGGTCCTGTGGGCGAGTTGGTCTGGACGGCTGATGCCGAGCGCTCTTGGCACAATTGGGCGAATGCAAACAACATTGACAATGCAGAATGGCATTCCGGTCCCATGCCCCTTGCGGACCGCATTCGAAAATGGGTGGTTGAATGGTTCGGAGATCTGGACGTTTTGGTCATTGACGGGAATGATGCGGAATTAAAATCCATGGCGATGCACCTCTGGCGCGCCGAATGGCAAGGCCAAGGAGTCGCCCCCTTCGTGAAGGAGGCTTCATTGAAATTCGAAAGCTTGTTTGGAGCGCCTCAAATCCAACCTCGGCACAACAACTTATTTGTTCTAACAGACAAGGGGTCTCGGCAACGTGCTGATCGTTGGCAGGAAACACATGGAGCAGCTGCATGGCAAGCATTAAGACCCGAACAGCATTCGCCGAATGTGGCGCTGCGTCCACTTTACCAAGAGTATTTACTCGAAAGCGTAGCGTTTGTTGGCGGTCCAGCGGAAGTCAGCTACTGGTTGTTGCTGGCCGAGGCCTTTGAGCATCACGCGGTGCAACAACCTGCATTGTTGGTCCGGGATGGTGCGTTGATTTTGAACGCTGAGGCTTCGCAAGTTTGTGAGAAAGTAAATTGGAACCCAACCATGAATGGATGGCGAGGGGAAGAAGCTGTAAATGAATGGGCGGATCAAATTTTGCAGCTCAATGGGGATATCCAAGTGTCATTTGACCGTTGGTCCAAGGAGTTGGAAAATCATGCAAAAGGCATTCACGAGTCCGCATTGCCCACCACTCGCGCCACCTTGGTAAAAATGGAGAAGGAACTCAAAGGGGTGAAGAAGAAATGGCGAAAAATCATCAAGCAGCAGCAGCATGAGGAAGCCGCAAACATCTCAGCGATCTTCGATCAGTGGATCAGCCCAGGTGGTGCGCCTCAGGAGCGTGTACTCAGTGCTATGGCGCTTTGCAGTGCCATCGGAAATTGGTCTGATTTTGCGAAAAAATGGCTTGAAGAACTCGAAGAAGTGGATGAACCTCAATTTATGGTCTTTCGGTGAGCCGGAGAAAGATTGCGAGAGTCGGGAGGCAGGACTATTTTTGAGCCATGAACGACAAGCCATCAGCTTCCATGGGACGACCAAACGAGTCAAACGTAAAATTGGAAGCGGTAAAAGACGAGGCGGGCCTCGAAGCCTCTCCCCAGCTTCCATCCGAAATCAAGAATTACATGATTGACATTGATGGGACCATCACGGATGATGTCCCCAATGAGGAACCGGAGCGGATGGCGACTTGCGAGCCATTTCCAGACGCGTTAGAGACGCTAAATCAATGGCACGCAGAAGGACACATCATTACGTTTTTCACATCAAGGACTGAGGAACATCGTGCGGTGACTGAGGCGTGGTTGGACAAGCACGGTTTCTTGTACCATGGCTTGTTGATGGGAAAACCACGTGGAGGCAATTACCATTGGATCGATAATCACATTGTACGCGCTACCCGGTACCAAGGAACGTTCAGTAACCTCGTCAAAGCCAAGGCTGAAATTGAGGTTTTTCAGTCGAGCAAGGACTGATTCAGCCCAGGTGTTCAGGCCCTTTTTGGGTTAAGAATCGCTGGAGAATTAGCGCAGCGGCAACCGCATCGAGCGACCCTTTTTCCCTGCGCTTCTTCTTTTTCATCCCGCCGGCAATGGAGGCTTGAACCGCCTCGTTGCTTGTATTCGTCTCATCGACCAAATGCACGGGTAGTCCGGGCCATTTTTCCCGAAGTTGCTGCTGGAATTCCAGAATAGGACCGGTGCTGTGCGTGGCAGCCCCCTGTTTATTCATCGCCCAAGCATTGGGCAGCCCGAGCACAAACCCGGCGCATGGCTCCGCATTCACTAGGTTTTCCAACCTGGAGATCAAAGTATTTGTCGGAACCGTTTGATCGGGAAATGCCATGAGCCTTGCGGCATCTGTGAACGCGAGTCCAGTGCGCACTACTCCAAAATCAATTCCAATCCATCGGCTCATGCCGCAATTTACGGCGCACAGGGAACACCACGTATCTTCGCGGCATGGGAAAGCCCCGCAACATACTTTTCGTTCAGACCGCCTTCATTGGCGACGCTATTTTGGCTACCGCCATGATCGAATCGTGGCATGCGGCCCATCCGAAGGACCACTTGCATTTGGTGGTGCGTTCAGGAAACAAAAGCTTGTTTCAAGGCCATCCTTTTCTGCAAGGATTGCACGTTTGGAAGAAGGCAAAAAACCCTTTCGTACGTTACCGAAACCTTATGGCGCTGGGCTTTGAGCTCAGGGGCATTGGTTTCGACGTCTTGGTAACGCCGCACCGGCATGCTTCCTCCGGGGTTTTGGCGTTGCTTTCTGGCGCTCAAACGTGTTCGGGTTTTTCATCGCATCCAATGTCGTGGTTGTTTGCCCATTCAGAAGAGCACGCATGGGGCAATGGCGAACATGAAATTGAACGCAACCACCGATTGCTTGCTCCTTGGGTCGAATCGGATACTCCACGAAACCCCAAATTGTATCCCGCCGATAATGCTGGGATTAGCAGGGAAGAAGGGGAGTTCGGAATTGCCGCTCCCGCGAGTCAATGGGCGACCAAGAAATGGCCCTTGGACCGTTGGATTGCCTGGTTGGATGCTGAAGCAATTCAATCGCCTAATCGGCGGATTGTTTTGATGGGTGGTCCCGCAGACGGGGAGGAGTTGCGCGAAATTGCGCGCCAAAGCAGCCACAATCGTTTGGAAATTCGAACCGATTTGTCCTTGCTCGAATCTGCGGGTTTGATGCAGGCTGCGCGGTGGGTGGTCACCAATGATAGTGGTCCCATGCACATGGCAAGCGCCGTCAACGCTCCAACGGTGGCAATTTTCTGTTCCACCGTGCCATCATTTGGCTTCGGTCCGCTATCCCGCCTTTCCGTTGTCGTTGAGAAAACCGAGGCGCTTGTCTGCAGGCCCTGTGGAATGCATGGCAAAAACGCTTGTCCCTTGGGTCATTTTCAATGCGGCACAGGTATAGCCGTAGATCAAGTGTTAGCCGCGGTGGCTAGTTTGTGATTGCCGCTGTGGGCCACGGTGACTTATCACTCGCCGCAAGCTGAGCCGGCGCAGAAAATGCGCTCTTCTCCGCTGCCTTCGAGCCGAATCCAGATGTCTGTTTCTGCGTCCATTGCTTCGTATACATTCCGCCGCATGGTTCCATCCGGCAGACGCACTGCAAAACGGATGCTCTGGAGTTGACCTTCATTCCATTCGATGAGGTCGTAACGAAACCCAATATTATACGCTTGCATTTCCTGTTGGATTTGAGACAATTCGGCGCGCGAAGTGCTTTGATCGATATGGACGTCAAGAAAGTTTGGCTGAATCGCTTCCGATTGTCCGAATCCGTTCAAAGTCGTAAATGCGAAAGCAATGGCCAAGATAGCGTTGAAGGTGGCGGTTTTCATGGACCCAATTTAGCTGTTTTTGTTGAAGAACTACCAAAATCGGTTCATCAAGTGTGGAAAAATAATCAAGAACAGATGTTACCAGAAAAGGAGATGTTGGAGCATCTTTGAGGGACAAATAGAATCCATGCATTTTATCGTATCAAGCAGTCAATTGCTGCGCCACTTGTCTTCCCTGAGCGGAGTGTTGAATAGCAGCAATACGCTGCCCATATTGGATAATTTCCTCTTTCAGTTGGGTCCGGGGGTTGCGGTGATTTCCGCAAGTGATCTCGAGACTACGATGACTACGAAATTGGAAGTGAAAACCGAAGACACGGGGTCGATTGCGGTGCCTGCCAAAATGTTGCTCGACATTCTCAAGGCATTTCCAGATATTCCCTTGACATTCAAAGTAGACACTGCCACTATGGCGATTGAATTGACAAGTGATGCGGGCAAGTACAAATTGACTGGAGCGAACGGTGACGAATTCCCGCAAGCGCCAGCATTGGACGATGGTGCTGCAATGAGCGTGGAGGCAAACACCTTAATCACGGCGATCAATCGCACACTATTTGCGGCAGGAAATGATGATTTACGCCCTGTTATGTCGGGCATTTATTTCGAATTTTATCCGGACAGTGTGAGATTCGTGGCGACGGATGCGCATCGCTTGGTGCGGTATGCTCGTACCGACGTTCAGGCGTCTGCCGGAGCTCAATTTATTGTTCCAAAAAAGCCATTGAATCTCCTGAAAAATGCGGCCTCGCATGCGGAAAAGGTGACGATGACTTACACCGATTCCAATGCGCGTTTTGAGTTCGAGGACGTCACAATTGTCTGCCGTTTGATTGAAGGAAAATACCCCAATTATGAAGCGGTGATTCCGAAAGAGAATCCCAATCGCATGGTCATCAATCGGCAAAGCTTTCTTCAAGCCATTCGTCGCGTTTCCATTTTCGCGAACAAAACAACCCACCAGGTTCGTTTGAAACTTGCAGGAAGCGAGTTGCACGTGAGTGCCGAAGATTTGGATTTTGCGAATGAGGCCAATGAGCGGTTGAATTGTAGCTATTCCGGTGAAGACATGGAAATTGGTTTTAATAGCAGGTTCTTAATGGATATGCTAAACAACCTTTCCAGCGCCGAAGTGTCCCTCGAAATGTCCGCGCCAAACCGCGCCGGAATCATCAAGCCTTCAGAGCCGGAGGAAGCCGGGGAAGATGTGCTGATGCTGGTGATGCCTGTGATGTTGAACGCCTAACCGCTCACTTCACGCTCCCCGAATTTGCGGGGCTATTCGTCTTTTTTCCGGATGTGGTAAACCACTCGTGGAGAATCTCCTGAAGTGGCATGCGTGCTCAGGTTTCCTGAGTTTTCCTCGGCTTTGCGCATGGCCAGGACATCCGGATGATCGGGGTGAGCCAATGCCCACCACTCTGGTATGGGTTCGGTGGGGTCGTCTTCACCAAAAATGGGCAAATCGGGCAAGGGACCTGAGTTTCGAAAGAGCAGTGCTATGATCAAACCGCTGATGGCGCCTGATAGGTGACCTTCCCACGAAATATGGCCATCGACGGGAAGCATCCACCACACCATTCCTCCGTAGAGAAATGCAACCACGAGTGAAATGCGCAAGAGCAATTTGGAATCTCGGACGACGCCTGAAACGAATAGAAAAGCAGCGAGCGCATAAATAAGACCGCTCGCACCGATGTGATTCCCGCCTGATGCGAATAGCCAAAGACCAAGTCCTGAACTTACAAAGAGCAATGCCCAAACACGCAATGCAATGGATCGGTAGAAGTAGAATAGCATTCCATTGAGCGTGAAAAATGTAGCAGTATTGTTCCACAGATGCTCGAGGTCCCCATGCAAAAATGGGAATGTGAAGAGCCCGGACCAGTCTTGCCATTTGCCAGGGTGGTTTCCAAATCGTCGCAAATTGAGTGCATACACTTCGTTGATCCAGAATACTCCCCAGATGAGAATCAAGAACAGCATCGTGGACCAAATTGCGTAAAACAAGCGGTTCTGGTCAAGAACGGCTGGATTCCAACGCGCCATAAAGTTGTTTTTGGCCATGCTCACTTCTTAAAGATACGGAAATTCATCTCCATGCATTCCACAGAGGCAATTGGAAAAGTGATTTTTGAACGTCGAATAGCAGGAAGTTCAGCGACTAGATTTGGGACCCAAGGAGCGGAAATCACACCTCCGATGAGCAGATTGATATGAGCATTTCTGAAATTCACGCGTTGTTGGCTCTGATGGATGATCCTGATGAAACTGTATATACACATGTTCGCGAGCGCCTTCTTTCCAAAGGAAAAGAAGTTCTTCCATTCGTAGAGTCCGCTGAATCCACTCAGCAAGAGGACGGGCTCATCAAAGGACGGCTCGCGTTGCTTAAGGAAGGACTGCAGCAAACGGATGTGAAAGAGGCCTTGGCGGCTTGGATGGATCTCGGGGGAGCGGATTTGTGGCAGGGCGTGCAATTGGTGCATTCTGCATTGGACCCCACATGGAATGTGGCGGAATCCATGGAGCGGTTTGAAGCGTTGAGGAAGGAAATTTGGTTGGAGATGAATGAGGAGCAAACAGCGCTGGAACAAGTGCGCATTCTCAACCATGTCTTTTTCAGTTTGCGTTCGATGGAGAGCGCTCGACGCCTGCCGCACGTGCCGATGGAAGCACTGCCAAGTGGTGTCTTGCAACAGAAGAAGGGGAACCCTATCGGTCTGGGTGTGCTGTATCTGGCAGTGGCGCGTGCCCTTGATATACCGCTCCGAGGGGTGAATTTGCCCAACCACTTCATCTTGGCATACTGCGATGTGGCCCATGTTAATGAACCGGAAGTGACCAAGGGCCAATCGGGAATACTGTTTTACATCAATCCGTATAGCCAAGGTTCGGTGATCGGAGTTGATGAGGTTTCAGAGTTTTTGGTGGAGGTGGGAGAAGGCGAATCGGTGCAGCACTGGCGTCCTTCGCACCCCATGGAAATCATTCAACGGCTCGTTCGGAATGTGGCGTTTGCCGCCCGGGAGTCGAGCGGGGAAGAACGATCGAATCGGTTTCTTTCCCTCTTCGAGCCTCTTCTCTCAGCGTTTGAGAATTCGGAGCAGCGTTCGGGCGATTACCCTCCCATCCGAGAATAAATTGGACCGACGCGCGTAGGCCACCTGCGCCCGCACTTTGCGCGGGAGAATCACATTTTGGTAGTGCGCTTCAGGCTCAGCGGATGAAGCAAGTTCCTCTCCTTCATCGAATGCATCGATGCTCGCGGGATCGGTTAACCCGGGTCGAACATCCAATGCAGGGAGCATGTCTTCATCATAGAGTTCTACATACTTGGGGACTTCAGGTCGAGGACCCACAATGCTCATATCTCCTTTCAATACATTCCAAAGCTGGGGCAATTCGTCCAACTTAGTGCGGCGCAGCCATTGCCCAGCGGCGGTGATTCTTGCGTCTTTTTCACCGACTGTGACCAAAGGCCCTGAAGCATCCACATGCATAGAACGAAATTTCAAAAGCGAAAAAGGTTTCCCGTTTTTTCCTACCCGGATTTGACGAAAAAAGGCACCGCCTTCGCTTTCTCTGCGAATAATGACACCAATGGTGAAGAGCAGTGGCGAAAGAACGATAAGCGCCAGCAGTGAGCTGAATACGTCGAATACACGTTTAGCCATGTTGCAGCGCCTTGTCGATGTATGCCGCGCAGGTTGCGTGGATGTAACGAATGTCGTCGAAGTCCATGTCCAGATGCAGGGGCAAACTGATTAACCCTTCAAAGGCCGTTGCACTGTGGGGATAATCAGCGATGTCTTCCCCGCGATTTTGGTGCAATGTTAGGAGGGGAAGAGGCATGAAATGGACATTGCTTGCAATGCCATTTTCTTTCAGGTGTGCCATCAAATCATCCCGTTGTGATCGCTTGAATCCTGCAATGCGCATGGTAAAGAGGTGGTAGGACGATTCACGCTTTGCAT
>CAJQKK010000128.1 GCA_905478895.1 uncultured Flavobacteriales bacterium
GCATCGTAATTACTCAAGCCATCGGCTGCATGGAAATATGCTCGGCTTAACCTTCGTGAAGCGCGCAGATAGTGCCCTGGAAATGTTCCGCGGTCAACAAATGGAATCCCTACGACCTGAACGTTTGGAGGGTTGCCGATCTCATTCAAAACCTCATTTGCGCTGGGCGCTGGGCTATTGGTAGGGCCGCAATGCATGAGCGTGATGTGCTGGACGAGGGGAGCCATGTATTTGACCAACAGCGTAGAATGCTGCTGCATTCCTCCCGTCACAAAAGGAGCCAGACCATCGGAAAGAAAAAGCAAACGCAATTCACCGGGTTCCTTTTTCGTATTCATCTTCCCAAATTTCGCACATTTGCAACGATGCACCAAGAAGCCGCAAAAGGAAACGCAAAACCATTTAAAGTCACGCCCCACTATACGGCGAGCCCCACAAACAAAACCCTATCGCAACGCGCCTGGAACTTCTTGCTGTTGGCTTTTCCGTTCATCGATCTGTTTATTTTTCGTTACTCGTTTCGGCTCTTTCCCGGGCCGCTCGGTTACGGGCCGCTCCTCTGCATGTACGTTCTGCTGCCATTCTTCGTGATGCGGTATCGGTTCCCAGTTCGTGTCGCTCTGATGTTGGGCCTGGTTGGGCTTATCGGAGCTTCAGGATTCTTCAGTGGCATTGTTGAGCCTCGTACGTTCATCAAAGTATTCGGGAGTCTTATATTGCCCTACTTCTACTATTGGTACTTATGGCTATACCTCGGCAAAGATGTGATCAGAGGCTTTCGCATCTATTTGAAGGGAGCCCAAATTGTTTCGGTTTTTGGACTTTTAATCTTTGCAGACTCCATTGTTTCGTTCGGTTTTTTCGAGTTCACAAATTCTCTGATAAACATTGGTAGAGTCCCTGCCTCTTTTGGCATCCGGATTGCTGGAACGCTCGGGGAGCCCACGTATTTTGCGAATACGATTGCGCCTGCTGGATTCTTTGCCATGCTGCGGCTCTTCTTCGGAGAAACGAATCTGGCTTTGCGGCTCAAAGAACACGGCCTTTGGATGACACGATACGCCGCTGCACTCATTCTACTCGCCATGGCTCTGACGTTCAGCGCCATGGCACTTACAGGTATTCTTGTTATCATCATACTTCACCTGCTAATCAAGCGTAAAGTGCAAGCACTGCTCATTACTCCACTGGTAATTTTCGCCCTGCTTTATGCCGCCCGATCCATTCCTGAAATCAATGAACGCCTTGAGGGACTTCAAAACACCTCAACCCTCGCCGAAGGCGACGTCCACGGCTCGAGTGCGATTCTGTACAACCACGCCGTGATCACTTGGGAAAACTTCCGTCGCAATCCATTCTTCGGCACTGGCCTCGGATCGCACCCAGAAGCCACGAAGAAATACAGCGTTTTACGGGACACAGCATTGTTCCATTATGCCGAACAAAATGCCCCGGATGCCTCGAGTATGTTTCTGCGCATCGCCTCGGAACTAGGGCTGTTCGGTATCCTGATCATTCTCTTTTTTCTTGTGAGCAACTATTTCGTAGTGCTGCCAACAGACATCGACGGCTTGGTGCTCAAGATGGTAAGTTCAGCCTTTCTTGTGACCATTTTACTCCAATTGATGCGCCAAGGAAACTTCATTTTAAATGGCTTTCCTTTTTATGTGTACGGTTACCATTTCGCCTGGAAACAATTCAAGAGTCGCAAAGCAATAAAATGATCACGAGATAGGAAAAGCTTGATGATCAAACAACGAAATGAGAGCAAAGGTCACTTGGGTAAAACGCCAACAACGAACGAATTCGAATCACAGCATCGAACGATGCTTTGATGCCATTGAAACGGGTTTCAAATGCGGTTCTGAGTTGACCCTTGACCTTATGTCTGAAATTCTCCCTCTGCCTACGAAAGGGATTTGGTCCATGCTCAAGAATTGTCTGGCAGCACTCAAAATCAAAACCGATTTGGCGCACGTCACAGGCGACATCAATTACGTCTTGCCCTTCTTGCGAGCACACAAAAAGTTACTCACGGTGCACGATGTTGGTCATGTGCAGGACCCGAAGCATTCTAGGCTGAAGCGATGGCTGCTGTTGATGATCTGGTTCAAAATTCCGCTGAGATTTTGCGATACTGTCATTTGTGTTTCTGATCAATCTCTTGAACGTTTGAATCGACTGGTCCCAGCGGCACGTGGCCAGCGCAGGGTGGTCATTCCCGCGGCGATTCTTGAGAGATCGGAGCACCCAATCGGCCCAGCCCCCTATTCAACAGAGAAGCAAGTGCTGTTGCAGATTGGAACCGCTCCGCATAAGAACCTAAGCCGCGTCTGGAAAGCTTGCACACAATTGGATTGTCATCTCGCCATCGTAGGGCATGAAACAGAAGAAATCTTATCCTTGCGCACCAAACACGAGCTCAGCCACTCCATCCACAGAAGCGTATCCGATGAAGTGCTGGAGCAATTGTACCTGCATTGTGATGCGGTCGTTTTTGTTTCTACACATGAAGGGTTTGGGATGCCGTTGATCGAAGCGCAAGTCTATGGAAAACCATGCGTAACCTCCGCAATTGAGCCGATGAAAAGCAATGCGGGAGGTGGTGCAATCTTGGTGGATCCAATCGATACAGAAGCCATCTGTGCAGCATTGAAACAAGCATTGAAAAAACCTGAATCAAATGCGAAGCTTATTGAATCAGGACACGTCAATTCGAAGAGGTTCTCTGGAGTGGCCGTTGCAAGGCAGCATGCAACCGTTTATGCAGAAGAGATTCGAAATATCTAGAGGGAAACCGCAGAAAAGACTCGCCACAATCGACGCCCATTCGCTGGCAAAATCGAAAGTTCTGCGCGATTTTTTTAGTTGTAAATTACCACGGAAATAAGTCGATTTTCCGAGAAGCTAGTGCCAAAATAGTGCCCTATGTCTGACATGTTACTAGTAACGGTCTGTAAATCGAAGCATTTGTTTTAACTGCATCATGAGCTGCAGCCCCAGTCATCTTATTGGAGGCAACAATAGAACCTCACATCATGCCCAACCCTAAAAAATCCAGACTCCGCCACTTGCTCAAAGCATTCACCTGGCGTTTCATTGCCTCGGGCACAACGTTCTTGCTCGCCTGGTTTTTCTTCCAGGACGATGCGCAAGCGGTGCAAAAAGCCACGAGCATTGCCATCGCGGAAACCATCCTCAAAATGGCCCTCTATTATTTCCACGAGCGTGCTTGGTATCGATTTGGAAGATTGGGGAGAGAGCCGAAATAAACCGAACTTTGTCTGCAATGATTGATCAATACCAACTGGATCACTTGGATGAGCTCGAGGCGGAATCCATGTTTGTGTTGCGCGAAGTGGCGGCGCAATTTGAACGGCCAGCGATTTTATTTAGTGGAGGCAAAGACAGCATCGTCGTGACACATCTGGCGGCGAAAGCCTTCGCACCTGCGCGCATTCCCATGCCATTGGTGCACATTGACACTGGCCACAATTTTCCCGAGACCATCGAATTCCGGGACGCTTTGGCCGAACGACTGGGTGTGCAACTCGTCGTAGGCAGTGTGCAAGCCACCATCGACGGCGGACGAGTCCGAGAAGAGACCGGGGCGCAAGCCAGTCGCAATCGATTGCAAATTGCAACGCTGTTGGAAACCATTGAAAACGGCAAATACGACGCCTGCATTGGCGGTGCCCGACGCGATGAGGAGAAGGCACGGGCGAAAGAACGCTTTTTCAGCCACCGT
>CAJQKK010000129.1 GCA_905478895.1 uncultured Flavobacteriales bacterium
CTGGGCATTCCGCTTCGGGATCCCAATTGCAAGCGTTGGGATCCATGCATCCCAGAAATTCATCACATTCAACAGTAGTAACCACAGGAAATGATTCCTGTATCTGATTTGATGAGCTCCCACCGATGTAGATTTGCAAAGGAATCGTTCCTGAAAGTCCAGCTGCTGTGGTCAAGAACTTACCGATCAGAATCCGACCGTCTTGGTCCGGTCCAACCGAGTTGACAACAAAGACAGACGCTCCAAAGAAAGTGTTCACCAGGTAATCGCCATTAGCAAACCAATCGGTTCCTACAGAATTCACGTCTCCACAGCCAATGGTAAATCCGCTTGCAAGTCCCTCCTCACATTGTTCCTGAGAAATGCTCCAATGCGGTTGATGAAATTCTCCCTCAGAAACAAGTGAAAGCGGTTGCGCATCATAGCCATAGATTGCTGCTAAGGCGAAACCATCATGGGGGAAATTCGCATACAAATGATATTGGGCCATGCCGTCTATGGCCCCCACATATTCAGCAGTTACGAATATGTCTTCTTGGGCATGCGTGTAGTGTAATTTCGAAATAAACGTTAGTGTAAGGATTGCGTAAAATAGGTATCGCATCACAGTAAATTTGGTTATTTCGAAGATACGAAATACCAACTAAACCAATACGAAAAGGCTATTGTAGCGGTAAGTCCTGCCAACTTGCATGAACTCCCCGTCTCCTATTCCGCCCTTAGTCTCGAGGGTTGGGCTGCTGAAGCCTCCCCCCATTCTTTAGACCTTCATTTGATGTTGAGAAAAAATGAAATATCATGGTGCACCCTCTGCATTGAAAGAAATCAGCTTAGCTTATGCTTGATATCAATACCGATGTACTATGAGCCGAACGCGATGCAGGAGAAAGGAAAGTCACACCAACCCGTAAAGCCCCCCAACAGCATCTCCCCCAATCCAAGCGGACCGTCAATTAAACAACTCAAATCTCTTGAAATTCCACGTCTCCTATTGATCAAATAGCATTGCCCTCAATGAATAGTGCATCTCCTTAATGCGAAGGAATAACGTGTCTTGATTAACTTGCATGAAGCAGTTGTGCGGTTCGATTGCAATTGCTTGTCAATAGTAATCGCGATAATTGCTTCATACGAACTTGTAACTTCGCAATGAAGTCTGCAAAATTCGATTCGTATTCTGTGTTGCCTAAAAATCTATTGTGATAATGATGCGTGTTTTATTGATCGGCGAGGGGGGATTGGCTTTTTGGATTGTGAATGAATTGCAGAAGAGTAAACATTGCGACATCGCAGGCGTTGTGGCGGGAACCGTTGACTTTGAGTCTGCCATAAGAGATGAATTCCCTCTTTTGCCTTGCATCGGACCTTCATCTCAGGCATGGCAAGATTGGGTCTTGACCATTCCGTGCGATTTACTCTTGAGTGTGGTAAATCTGAAGAGAATTCCGATAGCTGTTATCCGACATCCTCAAACAGCGACCATAAATTTTCATGACTCCATTCTTCCAATAAATGCCGGGGTCTTTGCTCCTCAAAACAGCGTGGCACGAGGTGAGCAAATGTTTGGAGTGACTTGGCACATTGTCGAAGAAGGATTTGATACTGGAGCAATCGTTGAACAAGAAACCTTTGAGGTGGAACAGGCGCAGAGTATCTCAGCCATTGAGGCACGACTTGTCGAAGCAGGCAGGTTGAGTTACCACCGGCTAATGCAATCGCTTAGTGCCGGCGAACTGAGCTTGACCCCACAAAATCTATTGAACAGAACCTATTTTCCCGCCAATGCCCGGCCAGGTAATTTTTTGCTGCATGCTGCGTCAGTTGCAGGCGAGGTTCAGCAATGGCTCCACAGCATTTCATCCAGTAACACTGGCACTATCTGGCATTATCCAATGGCGAGGGTCAACGGTGCGTGGCATCTCGTTTTGGGGATTCATCCATTGAAAGATGAAAACGGTGAGTCCGAGTTGTCTTTAGCGAACGCTTGGAGCTGCGCGCAAGGCCAATTTGTTCAATTCGAAGCGGAAGAATTTGTAGCACCCGATGAGGTAAGCACCGAATTCATTGAACATTGGTCCAAGTGGGCTCCTCAACGCATGCAGGCTCACTTTAGAATGTTTCGGAATTTTCACAGTTTCGGACAGGATGCAAAGAATTGCGAAGAGGAAACACAACTGAAAACAGGGCGCCTCCCCTTGCTGAAAATAGTTGACCTCATGCTTGTCGAGCACTTCTTTCGGAGCCAACCCATTTTTTGTGGTGTCCTCCATGATCAACAATCGTTGTCGTTTGACGCAGATTTAAGTCAATTGATCGAGGAAGCAACACCTCTCTGGTTTACCGCAGATTCCACCAAAAGCCTCAACGAAAACAGACAGTCTTTGTTACGGGCCCTGCGAAACGCGAAAAATGCAGGTCCTGCTTGGAAGACTCCTCAATTTCATGATAGCAAACCCATGTGGCGTTTGACCGTGAACGAGACCGAGAATGTTCATTTTGAATTCAATGCTTCGAATGTTGAAAATAGGTTCGTGAAAATTCAGTCGATTGCGAGGCTCTGGATAGGTCTTGAAAACGAAACATGGACCTCCTTATCTCATCTCAACCAGGAAGAAAGTGACGAATTGCAGCTACTCGGCAACGGCAGTTTTTTGCAGATACCCGAAGATTTTGTTTCGAAAATCTGGAACAATACAGAGCGACTCGATGATGCCACCGCTGTGGAACTTGGCAATGGACAAGAAATCTCTTATTCAGAACTTGGGCAACTGATTTTACAACAGGAACGTCTTTGGGCAAGGCAGGGCAAAAAAATAGCAGGTGAAGTGATTTTGTTGCAGTTGCCTGTTAACCAGGATTTGTTGATCGCACACCTGACGATTTTGGTGTTTGGGGGCACATTTTGCTCCATACATCCCAAAGAAACAGATGAATCGATTCAGGCGATCATCAAAAAAACAGGCTCCAATTGGGGACTCAGAGCCCCCAATTCTACGGTCCAAGATTTGTTCTGGACATCAATGATTTGTGCGGAAAGTACAACCAACGACTTGCCTCGAGAAAGAGCTCAATCCGCACCGCGTGCTGAAATTTCGGCCATCCTTCTAACCTCAGGAACTACCGGCTCCCCGAAGGCTGTAAACCTGAAAAGAACCGGAATTTCAAACCATATATTGCACCTTGAACACTCCATATCACAGGTGCCTTTTAATCGAACGCTTGTAACCTCATCCCCTGCTTTCGATGGCATCTTTGAGGATTTCTACCTTCCATTGACTCAAGGCGGAACGGTGGTGTTCCAACAAGAAGGTACGATGGGCAGAATTGCAAAGTTCAATCATGAAATTTGGAGGAGAAAGATTTCAATACTGAACCTCAATACCACCTTGTGGTCAGCTTGGGTAGGCTCGGAGTCTTTCGCACCAAAAGAAACACTGCAATCGGTCAATGTGGGTGGAAGTCGGATGGATAATCATTTGATTAAGAAGTGGTTCGAACAATGCAAAACCTCTTCGAATAACATACAGCTCATCAATGGTTATGGACCCACGGAAACTACAGTCACATGCAGCTTGCACCAAGTTCAGGAATGCGATGCACAAACAGAGTCTGTTCCAATTGGAAAACCGCAACAGGGAGTGGTCATCCGGATCGTGGATGAATGGTACCGATTGGTCCCAAAAGGGCAAAAAGGCAAGATTCTCATTGGTGGCAGAGGGGTCTCTGCTGGGTATCGAAATGAGCCTGAGCGAACTGCAATTTTCTTTAAGCAATTGAATCACTTGAAGGTACGCTTCAACGAAGAAGAGTTTTCGACGTTTTATGACACGGGTGATCTTGGTTTCTGGAGTGATGAGGGGTTATTGATGTTTGTTGGGCGAAATGATGAGCAAATTAAATTTAGAGGGCACCGGGTTGAAATAGGATTCATCGAAAATCAAATCCTGAAACATCCGGGAGTGACCCATTGCAATGTGTTCCATGAAAAGGGGAAAGCGGGTGAAGAATTGATTGCTGCTGTAGCTTTTGACAAACAGCTTGAGCAAGGAAACAGTGAGGATGCTTTGGCCTCCTTGCAAGTCACCGTGAATGAAAAAGTTGCCGGTCATCACCGTCCGACTGCATTGATTGAGAT
>CAJQKK010000130.1 GCA_905478895.1 uncultured Flavobacteriales bacterium
GGATGTGGACGAAGAAAGCATTGCCCATCTCCGCAATGAGAGCTGGATTGATTCGGGACAACTGCTTCTTGCCGACATTCTCAAGGTGCCATTGACTGAACTCACGCTTTCCAATGAAATTGTCATCGCTGGCAACTTCCCCTATAACATTAGTTCCCAGATTCTCTTTAGAGCGCTGGACTGGCGCGAAAATTGTGTTGAAGTCGTGGGCATGTTTCAAAAAGAGGTGGCTGAGCGCGTCTGCGCGTCGTACGGTTCGAAGGTTTATGGCATTTTAAGCGTGCTCCTGCAAACGTATTACGACGCGGAATACCTGTTTACGGTTCCGCCTCACGTATTTATCCCACCCCCTAAGGTTCAAAGCGGGGTCATCCGGTTGGTCAAAAAATCCCCTCAACCCTCAGGCGTCTCTTACAAACACCTCAAACGAGTCACCAAAGCCGCTTTCAATCAACGGCGCAAGACCCTCCGTAACGCTCTTCGGTCTGGAGGGCTCGATATTTCAGGCGTGGACGAGGCTTTTTTAACCCAGCGGGCGGAGCAATTGGCACCCACAGACTTTGCCACTTTAGCGGCCTCCATCCCATCTTCGTAAACGAGCACGACAAACGGAGGTCAATTTCGTACATTCGTTCGCACACCGCAATGATCGGTGACTGAAAATGCCGAAAGCCATCACACTCCAAGAGTTCATCATGGACTCTCAAGCGGAATTCCCTTTTGTCTCCGGACAATTGACCCGTCTGCTCACTGACATAGGCGTCGCTGCCAAGATTGTCAATCACCAAGTCAATCGAGCGGGCCTTGCCGGCATCCTTGGACAGTCGGGCTCCCAAAACACCCATAACGAAGACCAACAAAAGTTGGACGTTTTTGCCGACCAAACCTTCATGCGCATTCTCACCGCCGGCAAATCTGTCGCGGGCATTGGCTCTGAAGAACAGAACGATTACATCCTCTGCCATGACAAAGGAACGGAAGGAAAGTATGTGGTGATGATCGACCCGTTGGATGGCAGTTCCAACATTGACGTCAATGTCTCCATCGGAACCATCTTCAGCATTTACCGCAGGGTTACCCCGCTTGGCGAACCGCTCAGCAATCAAGATTTCCTCCAAAAAGGAACGGAACAAGTCGTCGCGGGCTACATCCTCTACGGCTCTTCCACCATGCTGGTATACACCACAGGAACCGGAGTAAACGGATTCACAATGGATCCGGCCATTGGGGAATTTTTTCTTTCGCATCCCAAGATGGAATTTCCCGAATCGGCCGTCATTTACTCCATCAATGATGCCTTGCTGCACAAAGCACCACAGGCCGTGCAGAAATTCATTGACGGTTGCCGAGAAATGCAAGGTGTAGGGCTGAAAGCCCGCTACATCGGAAGCCTGGTCACCGACTTTCATCGCAACCTCATTAAGGGCGGAATTTATTTGTATCCCAGCACCGAAAACAACCCCGAAGGCAAGCTGCGCCTGATGTATGAATGCAATCCTTTGGCCTTTATCGCCAATCAGGCTGGAGGAACGGCTGAAAACAATACTTCCGACATTTTGGAAATCCAACCACGAGCACTGCACCAGCGTTCTCCGTTTTATGTCGGAAGTCGGAACATGGTTCAAGGCCTTCGTTCCTGCTGGATGGCAACTTCCGACCCCGAGTGAGGACCGAACCTTGGTTCCGGCTAACTTCGCACCTGCAATTTCATCCCTACCATGCGGGTCGACGAACTCATTCAATTTTACCGATCAGATGCCCGAGCGCAACTGCTCAAAACAGCCTGGAGCAGTGAAGGTTCGAAAACAGAACTCAAAGGGATTGTCGGTTCCGCCGCACCCCTGCTCGCTGCCTCGCTATTCAGCGACACAAGCGACCCCGAAGCCTTGGCGAGCCAGCCCAGCCATTTGTTTGTACTCGATGACAAAGAGACAGCGGCTTACTTCTTAAACGATTTGGAGCAATTGCTCGGGAAATCCCACCGGATCTTATTCTTTCCCCGATCGGCGCGTGTTCCCTATCAAGAAGAAGTCACCGAGAATGCAAACATCGCCATGCGTGCAGAGGTGCTCAATGAAATCAACCGGGACGGCAAGGGTTTGGCCATTGTCACATTCGGAGAAGCGCTGGCGGAGCAAGTAATCAGCCAACGCGAACTATCCGAACAAACTTTTTCCCTGGCATTGGGAGAGAAATACACCATGGACTTTTTGGATGAAGTCTTCATCGAATACGGTTTCCACAAAGTTGACTTCGTTTACGAGCCCGGTCAGTATGCCGTGCGCGGAGGCATTGTCGATGTGTTTTCTTATTCCTTTGACCACCCCTACAGGATCGAATTCTTTGGAGATGAAGTGGAGTCAATCCGCAAATTTGACCCTACTAATCAACTCAGCATTAACAAGATGACCCGTGCTGTCGTGGTGCCAAACATCGGGGATCAGACCTTGCACGAGGCCGTTGAACCCTTTTTCAATTTCATCCCCGCCGACACTCGAATTTGGATCGCTGATGCTGCCCGTTGTGAAAAGCAATTGGAAACAGCGATGGAGAAGGCCGAAAAGGCATACGAGCGCGTATCAGGAGAGTTAAATTTCACTCCGCCCGACAAGCTCTACATCGATCCCGCGGGATTTCAAAAACTCATTGACCCTTTCCATGTCATTGAGTTCGATGGTGGAACCACTTTTCCCGACCGGTTGGTCATCGATTGGAAGATGATTCCGCAGCCCAGTTTCAATAAGAATTTCGATATGATCACGTCCAACTTGCAGGCCAACCACCGGCAAGGATATCACAACGTGATTGTCGCTGGCCAATCCACTCAGATTGAGCGGCTGCATGATATTTTCGCTGATCGGGAAGAAGAAGTGCCGCATCATCCAATTCCCGTAGAACTCAGCAATGGATTTGTCGACAAAGATCTAAAGCTGCTTGTCTACACCGACCATCAATTGTTTGAGCGTTACCACCGTTTCCGACTCAAGGAGGGATTCCGCAAGAACAAACAAGCGTTGACCCTGAAAGAATTGATGGCGCTGGAACCGGGTGATTTCGTCGTCCACATCGACCATGGAATCGGCGA